>CALFYB010000012.1 GCA_937952995.1 uncultured Caulobacteraceae bacterium | reverse complement strand
CGACACTGGCCGCGCCCATCAGTTGGCCCGGCGTAGTCTTGTCACAGCCGCCCAGGAGCACGACCCCGTCGATGGGATTGCCGCGGATCGACTCCTCGACCTCCATCGCTAAGAGATTGCGAAACAGCATCGCGGTCGGCCGCATCTGGGTCTCCCCCAGCGACATGGCGGGAAATTCGAGCGGCAAGCCACCGGCTTCCCAGACCCCGCGCTTGACGTGCTCGGCTAGGTCTCGAAGCCCCGCATTACAGGGCGTCAGCTCGGACCAGGTATTGCAGATGCCAATAACCGGGCGGCCATCAAAGGCATCGTCCGGAAGGCCCTGACTCTTCATCCAACTGCGATGGATGAAGCCATCACGGTCGAGTTTGCCATAGGTACGGGCGCTTCTGAGCGGTTTACGAGCCACGGTACTATCCTGTGCAATCCGCCGTCTTAGGCGCGTGATCCTGAAGGCAGGCGCTGTCTTAGTTTTATCTCACAACTGATCAATAATGCTCACTGAGCCAAGCTGTCTGCAAGTTTACGAAGCCCGCCGGTAATGATTTGAACGACCATGGTCTCAGCCGTGTCGATATCGATCGATCCCTCGGCCACCTGCTTTCCAGCCCGGTCGGTCAGCGACATAAAAAGGCCCATCGCCGATATGGCGACAGGTAAGCTCAAGCCATATTCCCGGCGCGTTTCCCTCACGAAGTAGCGAATGGTCCGTTCTTGTGCGGCGGCCGTATCAGCCGCCATCAAGCGCACAACGGAAGGATCCGCCAAGAGGGCTTGGATCAACGCCCCTCGCGCCTTGGTGTGCTCTAGATAGACCCGCGTCGTTTGGCGGATCAACTCTTCATAGGACTGGGCCTCAAGGGCCATCTTGGCCCCTCGACTATCAAGGTCTGATTGCTCTCGCTGCAAGAGGGCGGCGAGCAAGACCTCACGGCTCGGAAAATAATTATAGACCAGCGCTTTACTCACCGCGCTCTCGCGGCCCAGCCGCTCCATCGAAACAGCCGATAGGCCCTCCTCTAAGATGAGCCGCGCGGCTTCATCTAGGATTTGTGACCGACGCACCTCTGGCGCTAGGCGCGTGCGTTTTCGTGTTTCAACAGCAACCATTCAAACTGTTCCACTGTTCGCCTCTATCGTCGCCCCAAAGGGCCAGAGGACAAAAATCCATAGGCTGATCGGACGAGATCAGTGCCGGGCCTTCCAAATTGCGACCCCTGCTGGAGGCAAGATGGGACCGCCCAAGACGAAATCGGTTCCCTCGATCACGGGCGTTGGACGCGGTTCAGGCGCGTAGTTGATCGCGACCACCATTTCGCCCCTATGGCTAATCCGCACGCCCTCCGCCAAGCTCATCACAGTCAAGCCAGCCCTCTTGGCCGCATCGGACAGCACGTGCGCCAAGGCCGGTTCCTGCGGCGCGAAGGCCAGATAGTCACGTTGCCCAGACCGGATCCAAGCTGGTTGCCCATCCTCAAACCGCCCTATGACCTCCGCCTCGGTCACAACATCCTCGCGCCAATCGCGGCCGCTCAGAACGTCCCCATGGGCTTCGACGGTCATAGGGGTTCCAGGACGCAGGCTCTCAACCCGCTGCACGGTAAGCGGCAGAAGTTTGGACAGGTCACCCGGGGGCAGCGCACTGGGAATATGGAGATCACGGGTCTTGGACCCAGCCCTTACGCCAAAGACCGTCACCGCCTGAGTGGTTTCGAAAGCGGCCAACACCTCGGGCGAGACGATGGGAAGGCATGGGGCGACAACCAGCCGATAGCCTCTCAAATCAGCACCGGGCGGAACAATATCCACATCGAGGCCCATCTGGCGCAGGCTCGAATACCAAGCGAAGGCCTCCTTCAAGGCGCGATAGCCCTGTGCCTGAGGCTGGATAGACGTGACCCAGTCGCCCTCATAAGAAAAGACGAGCGCTACCGGTGACGGTCCACAGGGCGCAAACTCGCCCAAGGACCTGACCTCGGCGGCCACCTGACGCGCCTCTTGGCCACCGATATCCTCGGTACGGTCAGGCCGGTTTAGACCGGCATGCATCTGTTCCTGTGCGAACGGAGCTTGGCGCCAGCGAAAATAGGACACCACCTCCGCGCCGTGCGCAAAGGCCTCCCACGTCCAGGCGCGGACCATGCCCGGCAGCGGCGATGGGTTGAAAGCGGCCCAGTTAACCGGTCCAGGTTGCTGTTCCATCACCCACCAACGCCCCCGCCCGCAGCCCCGATAGAGGTCGTGGTGGAAGGCGGCGACATCGGGATGACCCTGCCGCAGATAGCGCGCCTTGTCCTCGGCGCTGAACCAGAACTGTTCAAGAAAGCCTAGGGGGTAGCTATCCCAACTGGCGACATCGAGGTCTTGGCTGACTGCGAAATGATCGAACTCGGTGTAGAAACCCATGAAATTATGGATCATGTCGCGCCCCGGAGATCTCCGGCGCAATATGTCGACCTGTAGGCGGTTAAAGCTGACCACCTCGTCCGAAGCGAACCGATTATAGTCCAAACGGTGGCTGGGATTGGCTTCGGTGACCGTCAGGTGCGGCGGATCAACCTCGTCGAAACTGCGATAGTCCTGCGACCAGAACACCGTACCCCATGCTTGGTTTAGGGCCTCGACCGAGCCGTAGCGCTTCTGAAGCCACAGCCGAAACCGCCGGGCAGCCGAGGCGCAATAGCTGATGGTCGTGTCGTGACAGCCATATTCATTGTCGGTTTGCCAAGCCACAACGGCGGGATGCTGACCATAGCGCTCGGCCACCGCCTCGGTAATCCGTGCGCATTCGGAGCGGTAGCCTTCGTGGGAAAAGCTATAGTGCCGCCGGGACCCAAACTGACGCCTCTGGCCACGTTCATTGATCGCGACCATATCGGGGTGACGATCCACCAGCCATTTGGGCGGTGTGGCGGTCGGCGTGCACATAATTACGGAGAGGCCAGCGGCGTGCAGGGTCTCGACCGCCTGATCCAGCCAGTTCCAGTCAAACTTCCCGGGTTCAGGCTCAATCCGGCTCCACGCAAACTCGGCGATCCGAACGATGGATAGGCCCATATCGGCCATTCGGCGCGCATCTTCGGCCCACCAGTCTTGTGGCCAATGCTCGGGATAGTAACAGACGCCAAGTTTCATCTGACCTTAGCCTTCAAAATAGAGCGGCGGCGCTCCGGCCACATCAACTGACAGGGCGAAAAGACCGCCCGCCTGTGGCTGCCCCTCAAGCTGCTGCGGCGACAATCCATCTCGGGCGCTTGTCACAAACAGGGTCTTGAGGTCGGAGCCGCCAAAGCTGCAACTGGTCGGGCACTGAACGGGCATGGGAATGATGCGGTCAATGCTGCCATCGGGCGCATAACGCACAATGCGCCACCCATCCCATTGAGCGTTCCAAACATAACCCTCGCAATCCACCGCAGACCCATCCGGGGTTGCCGCCTGCCCTCGCGTATGAGCGAAGACCTGCTGGCCGCCAAGGCCCTCATTGTTAATGTCGTAGCGATAGAGGGTCTGCTCTAGGGAGTCGGCCAGATAGAGCTGTTTCCCATCAAGGCTGGTCCGCAGCGTATTGGTGATGCCCCAATCGCGCACAACCGCCCGGCCCGACCAGTCGGGCTTGACCTGAAAGACTGCACCCGACCGCTCCGTAGCCTCATTATGCATCGAGCCGAACCAGAAGCTGCCGTCGGCACCGACATTGCCGTCGTTGCTGCGATTGTTCGCCGGTTCATTTTGGGTGGGGAACCGAAGGGTAAATCGGCCTGACAGTGGATCGAAAATACCAGCCCCAGCCGCTGTTGCTGCCACAAACCCACCCGCTCTTCGCAGACCCAGCGCGGTTATTTGATCGCCCGGATCTACGGTTCCGCGCTCACCCGTTACAGGCTCGAACCAATGGACCTTGCGGCCCACAATATCGACCCACCAAAGCCGCCCATCACGCGGGTCCCAGCATGGCCCCTCCCCTAAGGCGCAGCGCAGATCTGCGACGCATTGGGCGGTCATGACAGACTCTCCAAATGATAGACGGCGATCTCTTGCGCTCGAAGCACGGGCAGAGGCAGCCCCTGATGGATCAAGCTGGTGCCGGAGGCCTCGAAGGCCTGGCCGGACAGTGTTGGTGGTGCAAACTTCATGGTCCGCTGCGGATGGGTCGGTGGGTTTAGCAGCGTCACGCGGTAGGTCGCCGATCCATCGAGGCCCGCCAGCCGAAGGGCCCCAAGGGTCGCCGTCGCCGGGGTTCCAACCTGAGCAGCACTGACCAAGGCTCCCGCCGCACCCACGACCATCATCGCCGTCATACCCGGATCGGTGTGGGAAAGGCGCAAAGTCCGGCCCGCGTGGAGCAACGACCGATGCTGCTTATGGAGCGCAATGACCTGCGCCAGCACCTCTCGCTCGCGCGGGGTCATAGCCCGCAGGTCCGCCTCTATACCCAAGTGACCAAAGAAAGCGGTCCAAGCGCGAAACCCGATCCCTGTGTCCCTCGCCGTCGTGTGACTGGAGCGCGGGCCAACATGAGAGCCCATGATTTCTGGCGGAAAAAACAGACTGAAACTGCGCTGGATGGCTTGGCGCTCAACCGGGTCGTTGCAGTCGGATGTCCAGATCCTGTCCGTGCGCCGCAAGATCTCGAAATCCGCGCGCCCGCCGCCAGAGGCGCAGGACTCGATCTCAACATGTGGATGTTTGGCTCGCAGATCATCGATGAGCCCATAGACCGCAAGGGTCTGACGGTGCACTGCCGCCTTGCCGCCACTGACCGGATGGGTCAGGTCGCGGTTCATGTCCCATTTCAAATAGTCGATATCGTTTTCGCTGAGTAGCTGATCCAGTTGAGCGAAAATGGCGGCGCGAACCTCATTTCGGGTAAGATCCAGAACATATTGCCCCCGCCCAAGCGGCTGAACACGGTCGGCGACGCCAAGCACCCAATCGGGATGGGCCCTCAGAAGGTTGGACTCAGCATTGGCCATTTCAGGCTCGACCCAAAGGCCAAAACCCATCCCGGCGGCTTTGACCTCTGCAATCAGCGGGCCTAGGCCCTTGGGATATTTGATCGGATCAGGGGTCCAGTCTCCCAAACTGGTGCGGTCATCACTGCGCCCCAAGAACCAGCCGTCATCGAGCACAAATCGCTCAGCGCCAACCCCTGCCGCATGGCCAATCAGGTCAGATAGGACCGCTGGGTCGTGATCGAAATAGACCGCTTCCCAACTGTTGAAATGGACCGGCCTAGGCTTTCCAGTCAGCCGCCCCCCTAAGATCTGCTGGCGCACAAAGGGGTGGAACCGATCCCTTAGACCGTTAAGCCCCGCGCTCGACCTTGCTGCATAGAGGGTTGGAGACTGATAGGCCTCCCCTGTCGCCAAGGTCATTTCACCCGGCAAGAACAGTTCTCCGGCCTGCATCTGGAGCCGTCCAT
Organism: uncultured Caulobacteraceae bacterium; assembly: GCA_937952995.1. Taxonomy (GTDB): domain Bacteria; phylum Pseudomonadota; class Alphaproteobacteria; order Caulobacterales; family Caulobacteraceae; genus CAISGS01. The sequence continues at coordinate 5,907 of CALFYB010000012.1, read as the reverse complement.
CGCGCAGGCGCTCAACCAACATCCGGTGATTGCCGCTCCAAGCCAGATGGAAGCCGATCACCGCCCCGTGCTGGTCGCTAAAGCCAGGCTCTCCCGCAACGAGTAACGGCGGGGCATTGTGCGAGGTTCGCCCCGAGCGATTTTCACTGACCCACATAGCGCCCGGAACGCGCAGCCGATAGGGCCGCCCTTCGTTGGCCCAGCGACCTTCAAAGGCCAAAAGTTCGTCATGCTCGACCGGAAGGCAGCCTGCAGCGAGCCAGTCTAGGGTCAGGGTCGAGGCACCTTGATTGATCAGGCGATTGCGAAAAGATGCGACGCCGGTCTGGGCATCCATCTCGATCTCAAGCTCAAGGCCCACCCCTGCGAGCCGATCTGAAAGGACGAGGCTGGCCCGATGATCATGGACGTCGGACGACACAAGTTGAAACTGGCTAAGGACCAGATCACCAGAGCGATGAAGCTTTGCCAAGGGCGTACCCAGAAAGCCCCTTGCCGCGTCTGGCACCAGATCGAGCACCTCGCCTTGGTCGAGCATGCCGTGGGGAACAGGCCGTTGAGCAAGCCCGGCGACCGCCGCGAGATCAGCACCCGGCGCAAGGCTTGGCCCCCAATAGACCAATGCAGGTGGCTCGCTCGCCTCGGCGCTGAACACCATCGTGTCCCCGCCCGCGTCCAGCCGAAACCGCAACCCCGTCATTGTCGAATCCGCCCCACGATGATCTTGGCGGCAGGCTAGCCTCGCCAGCCAGTCTTGACCATCCGTACAATAATCCGATTGACGCGGGCTGCTTCCAGACCCTCAACTGACGGTAAACTATAAAAGCGGACGGGGGGCAGCGTGCAGACCAACATCATCCAATGGGCCGTATTTCTAGGACTTACGGCCCTTATGGCCGTGCTCACAGCCTGGCAGGTCTCGCGCATGGGTGGCCGTTCGAGCGACTCTAACCGCGAATATTTTCTCGCTGGCGGCAACCTGACCTGGCCCTTTATCGCGGGGTCAATCACCTTGACCAACCTGTCGACCGACCAGTTGGTCGGCATGAACGGCAATCAGATGCTGCTGCTGGCCTGGTGGGAGCTTTCGGCTATCGCGGGACTGTTGATGCTCTGCTGGATCTTTCTACCGATCTACTACCGCAACAACTGCACGACCACGACCGAGCTGTTAGAACGCAAATATGGCTCGGTGCATCTAAGAGCGGTGGTCTCGGTCCTGTTTTTGCTCGGCAATGTGTTCATCTATCTGCCCATCATGCTCTATACGGGCTCGCTGTTCCTCAAGACCATGTTCGGGATTGATATCCCTCTGATCTATATCGCGGCAGCTATGGCCGTTCTGGGCGGGGCCTATGCCATCGGCGGGGGTCTGCGCGCAGTCGCAGTTTATGACACTATTTCAGGCGTCGGCGTTTTGGGAATGGCCGCCTTAGTGGTGATCTTGGCTCTGGCCGCGATCCATTTCGACCTCTCAGGCATTCCACCAGAGCGGCTTAGCATGATCGGAGGGCCGGATTCGCCGATCCCTTGGCAGACGCTCCTGACCGGCATGATCTTCATCCAGATGTTCTATTGGAGCACCAATCAGACCATCACCCAGCGCGCCATGGCGGCACCCAATCTCAAAGAGGGCCAAAAAGGCGTTTTGGCGGCGGCGGTGATCCGATTGATTTTCATCCCCGCCATCGTCGTGGTGCCCGGTGTCGTGGCCTTTAAGCTGTTTGGCGATGCAGGCGATGCGACCTATGGCAAGCTTGTCGCTCTGGTCATGCCGGGATGGCTCTCCGGGGCCTTTGCCGCTTTCATGGCTGCTGCCCTGCTGACCAGTTACACCTCAGTCTTGAACTCGTCAGTCACACTCTATGTCTGCGATCTGCACGAGAAATTCATCGCCGAAAAGCCAGATGTCGGCCGATTGAACACGATTATATCTGTGTCCTTTATGGTTGTGTCGGTGGCCCTGGTGCCTGTCTATATGGGGGCGGCTTCGATCATCAATCTGGTGCAGCAGTTGAACGGACTACTGTCCATGCCGATCCTCTCGGCCTTCATCGTCGGATTGATGTTCAAGAATGTTGATGGCCGGGCCGTTATCGGAGCTGTGATTTTCGGCACCCTGCTCTATGCCTTCTTCACCTTTGGCTGGACACCTGTCCACTATATCCACCTGATGCTGGTAACCTTGATCGCGTGCGTGGTCTTCGCGCTTAGCGTCAATCGTTTGGTGTTTGGTCGACAAGCCAGCCTCGCCTTTCAAAAGCAGCTTCCAGAGGGTCCAAGCCTGCCGCCCCAAGTCGATATCGACAAGGCATCATAATTCCATAATCTATTGATATTCATCATCGTATTGCCAATGCGATGGGCAATATCAATGACCTCAGAGATGAGTGCCTACCCCACTCGACTGTCCTGACCATTGGGGTCATGGGACATGCCCAAGGTAGGCGTCTGTCAAAGAAGTCTGAGCTAGCCATGCCCAGACTAAAGGGGTCGCATGGTCAATTTTCACACAATCAACAGCACCGAGTTCAAGGCTATTGCGGTTATTGGCGTTGCTGTGGTCAGCATCGCCTGTGGCCAGTCGACAGCGTTAGCGTCAGAGCGGACGGATAGGGCTTACGCTGACCCGCTCTTAGCGACGGTTCAATCGGAACCTGACCATTCAGCACAGGTAGAGATGGCGACCGGCGTGGACTATTCCGTCGGCGATTATGATCAAACCTCGGACACGACGGTGCTCAGTACACCGATCATCGCAAAGGCCTATCTTGGCCGGCTGAGGCTCGAGGGCAATATCTCTTACCTTACCATCAAAGGTCCGGGCCAAGTTGTCGGCGGCGTGATCGTCGCGCCCGCAGCCAACGTCACAAACACGAGGCGGTCCGGGGTTGGAGACGTCAACCTAACTGCGGCCTATCGGTTAGTAGATGAGGCCCCCACCTACCCCTCCCTTGAGATCAACACAGACATAAAACTCGCAACGGCGAAGACGACCATCGGGACGGGTGAAAATGACTACGGGGTAGGCGCAAATCTCAGCAAATCGGTTGGCTCGACGCTGATGGTGTTCGGCAGCCTCGGCTATTCTTGGCTCGGAAACCCAAGCGACTATGCCCTGAAGGATGGGGCCTATGCCTCTTTAGGTCTTAATTACAGCCCCGAAATTCAAAAGAACTACGGCCTAACGGTCTCCTATCGCGAACCCGTTGCAGACGGATTAGACGGTCAACTGATGGTGTCGCCCTATTTGACCTATCGTATGGCGCAAAGCTGGGGCCTGACCGTCTATGGCGCGAGTGGATTGAATAGCTCAAGTCCGCGGTTTGGTGCGGGTTTGCGGCTTAGCTATTTTCCATCCGGTTCTTGACCACATTATTCGACGAACCTCAGTTTGCGGAGAACATCACCATGCTTCGATCCCTTGCGAAGGTAGCGGTTTTGGGAATGACGGTGGCAGCGACGTCGCAAGTTTTAGCGGCTCCGCCCCAGGGCGTGCCTCACGGTCCCCCGCCCCGCCCACCGGTCACCGTAGCCCCTAGGATGCAGCCGATCCCGAAGGTCGTCCCGCAATCCAATGCGATCAATAGGCGACCATCCGCTCCTCAAACGGCCCCAAGATTGGATCCTACACTCGGCAAGGGGGCATCCTTTCTAGGCAAGCTCAATGCCGCACATGCATCGACCACGGCGCTAGAGCATGCCTCTGCGACCTCTACCGTCGGCGCGATCGCAGCTTACAAGGCTTCAACCGTGAGCGCTCAGACCTCTATCAAACAGTATTCGGGCCTTGTGAGCCAAGATCAGTCGGCTGTGACGCTCGCCCAAACGGCCTTGGATGCTGCGAAAGCCGCAAACCCGCCGGTTCAAGCTGATATTGATCGGGCGACCTCGGATCTATCCGCGGCGCAACAAAAGTTGGCGGCAGATCAGGCTCAACTTGCAGCATCCCAACAGGCGATAATTGACGCCCAAACGACCTTATCGAGCTCAACCAATAAGGCTCTGACGCCTGAAGCCGTCGCTAAATTAAATCAGTTGCTCGGGATCTAACCTTGCCCCGCCACTACGCGCTAGGAGGGCTGCATAACCATAGGCCTCTAATTAATTTCGGTGTCGATAGAGCTTGAGACTTCCCCGCCCGTCTTCGACGGTACATCATAGGCCCCTATGGGTCTGTGTGGCCCTGAATTGAATTCTGCGGGGTATCTCGATGCTAAGGACTATTGCCACCCTCGCGTTTTTCGTCGGGCTTTGTTTGTCCACAAGCGCAACCGCCGAGCCGCAGAACCGTTATGTCTCCAACAAGGGGGTCAAGATCCACTATGTGGTCGATGGAGAAGGCCCGTTAGTGGTCATGATCCACGGCTTTCCAGACTATTGGGCGACGTGGAAGCCGCTGATGGCGACCCTGAACAAGGCTGGTTATCGCACCGCTGCGCTGGACAACCGTGGGTACAATCTTTCCGACAAGCCAGAGGGGGAAGCAGCCTATGCCATGTCCAATCTGGTTGGAGATGTCGCGGCAGTCATTGAGGCTGAGGGACAGAAGAACGCCATCATTATCGGCCATGATTGGGGTGCGGCGATCTCTTGGCAGGTCGTGTTCACCCGCCCCGATCTGGTCAATCGCCTGATTATCATGAGCGTGCCCCACCCTGTCGGCTTCGCCCGCGAAATGGCGACAAATGCCGAGCAGCAAAAGAACAGCCAATATGCCCGCAACTTCCAACAGCCCGGCTTTGAGAAATACCTCACGGCCGAAGGCTTGGCGGGTTGGGTTAAGGATCCTGCGGAAAAACCAGGCTATGTGGAGGCCTTTAAGCGCTCCAGCATGGTTGGGATGCTGAACTATTACCGTGCCAACTACCCCAAGACGACGACCGAAAAGGGCGGGATCATGGCCGCCAACCCACCGATGATCAGTGTTCCGGTGTTGGTCATTCACGGCATGAAGGACAAGGCCCTCAACGCCGCAGGCCACGCCGGGACTTGGGATTTTGTCTCGCAGGACACAACCGTTCTGATGATCCCCTCGGCTGATCATTTCGTGCAGCATGACGCCGAGGCCTTGGTCAACAAGACCATCCGAAGCTGGCTTAATGATCGACGTTAAACGTCAATTTGGTAGTTGCCGAACATCCGACTTCGCCAACAGGCCACCGTAGGCGATGTAGACGGCATCAACATCGGTCATCAGGGGGATGTCGTTGTCCTGCTCTGGGGTCACTTGGATTTGCGGCCAACGCCATTGAAGCGGGCCTCGGTCCTTCTGCCCTATCTGAGATACACTTGACGAGGTCACCCTAGCAACCAGCCGGTTGATCGGCCTGATCGATAGGGTCCCTGGCAAATAGTCAAAGTCGTAATTGAGGGACACGGCGTCGCTACCGATGATTTCATAATCACCGATTGCGGAGCGCTGCGTTGCCGAGGTGGAAAACTTGAGATTTGAAACAACCTCAAGGCCATCCCCATTGCGGAAACCGGTGATATTCGGCGTAAAATTTGGGTTCAACGCGCCATATTCACGGCTCTTATCATCCGCTCGAATGCTCAGCCTAGCCTTGGTAATGGTGAGCATACCCGGCAGATAACTGAAATCGTAGTTCAGAGCCGAGGCCCCGGAGGCCGTGATCTGATGGGTCCCGACATTAGAGCCTTGGGTCGCCGCCGTCGTTAGCGACAGGCCAGACATAACAGCGCCTGTGTCCCCATTTCGATAGCCACTGATCGTGGCGGTCAGGCTTGGATTTGCGAGACCATATTCCCGGCGCTTATCGTCAGCCGTGACCGTCAACATCGCCTTAGAGATGGTCAATGTGCCGGGCAGATAGCTAAAATCATAGTTCAGCGCCGAAGCTCCAGAGGCCGCGATCTGGTAGGTGCCGACGTTGGAGCCTTGGG
>CALFYB010000011.1 GCA_937952995.1 uncultured Caulobacteraceae bacterium | reverse complement strand
GACGTGTGCTCTTCCGATCTTGCAATGGTTGCCGCCCTAGGGGTTCTGCTGGCAGCCTGTCTGGTCTTCAGCCTGACCCAATGGCAAGCCGAGGCACGGCTATCGCTCGAAGCGCGCACAACCGGCGCGCAGTTGATTGCCAGCGAAATTGCCAAGCCAATTGAGCAGGGAGACCTTACCGCGGCGCGGCAAACCCTAGAGAGGGCTGCAGCGGTGGATGGGGTCAGACGGGTCGTGTTTACGGACCTTCGTGGGCAATCGGTTCTAACATCAACCTCATCGCGCCCTTCAAAAGCGTCAGAGGGCACCACCCAGGTTACGGTCCCGATCAAAGTTCCGAGCCGATCAGCCCCTCTGGGCACCTTGACCCTTGTTGCGACTGCGGCGACGACTCATGACCTGCTGGCGCGCTATGCGTCTGTTTTCGGGTCGCTATTCTTTGTCGCAGCTGGCGGGGCTCTGTTCTTGTCTCGCTGGGTCGCGCGCCGCGCGGTCGAGCCCGTTGTCCGGCTTAGCCATGTCATGGAGGATGTCGCCGCGAGCGGTGACTTCCAACGTCGCGTGACGGAATCGGGCGACGATGAATTTGGCAAGCTCAGCCGCAGCTTTAACGCCCTGCTTAATCAACTCCACGTCAATGACCGCGACCTTCGCCGGACGCTTGCGCAATTGGTCGAGGCCAAGGATAAGGCTGAAGCGGCCAATACCGCTAAATCGCAGTTTTTGGCCAATATGAGCCATGAAATACGAACGCCGCTCAATGGCGTGATCACCATGGCGGAGATCATGGCAGCGGGAGACCTCTCGCCTTCGCAGCGCAAGAAACTCGAGGTCGTTCGGGGTTCAAGCGCCGCCCTTCTGGTTATTTTGAATGACCTTCTCGATCTTTCAAAAATTGAGGCGGGCCACGTAGAGCTGTTGATTGAGGACCATGACCTGTCGGGTCTGCTACTCGAAATGAATGATAGCTACGGCCCGATGATGCGCCAAAAAGGTGTCGAGCCGGTGCTCTCAGTGGCGTCAGACCTTAGCGGCCAATGGCGCATAGACGCCTATCGCTTGCGTCAGGTGATCAGCAACCTGATGTCCAACGCGCTGAAATTTACCGCCCAAGGGACCATCACCTTGGGTGGGCAGGTCGACTGGTTGACGAACGACGATGCCATTGTGACCCTCACCGTGAGCGACACGGGCATTGGTATCCCGAGTGAAAAGATTGACCGCCTATTTGAAAAGTTCGTTCAGGTGGATGGGTCGACGACCCGGCAATATGGCGGAACAGGTCTTGGACTTGCCATCTGCCGCGAACTTGTTTCGATGATGGGGGGCAAGATTTGGATAGACAGCGTGCAAGGCGCGGGATCAACCTTCTATGTCCGCCTGCCTCTAACACGCAGTCCTTCGGTCGCGTTAACCGCGCCCTCGCCTGCGCCCGGGCCCATGCCCGCGCTCTTGCCGGTTCCTAACCCAGCCAGTTTGGCACCGCCGCAGCAACATCCGCGCCTTAAGATCCTTGCGGCGGAGGATGTAGCAGCCAATCAGATGGTGCTGCAGGCGGCGCTTGAACACCGCAATATTGACCTGACCCTCGTCGATAATGGCGCACAAGCCCTTGAGGCCTTTCGTCTTGAGCGGTTTGACCTGATCTTGATGGACATTCAGATGCCGGTCATGGACGGCCTTGCCGCCACCCGCGCCATTCGAAGCCAAGAACGGCTCGCCAATCTGGTGCCGACGCCAATCATCGCGCTCAGCGCCAACGCCATGGACTATCAAGTCGCAAGCTATCGCGAGGCGGGATGCGATGACTATATCGCCAAGCCGATCGACCTTAGCCGCCTCGCAAACGCTATTGATCGCCTGACACGGCCTCTGGTCCCAGAGAATGGGGTCCCAGAGAATGGGGTCCCAGAGCGTGTGATGCGGGCTAACGGAACGTCCGGCGTGCCATAGAGCGTGCTAGGCCCTATGCTGGGCCTCCTCGTTCAATCCAACTGTGAGAAGTGCCATGTTCTACGATGCGCGAACCAAGGCGCCGCTCAAGCATGATCCGGTCAAGGCGCTCGTGGCCCCACGCCCAATCGGCTGGATCAGCACGCTCAGCGCAGACGGCATTGCCAACCTTGCCCCGTACAGCTTCTTCAATCTGGTCGCGTCTGGCCCCTCGATTGTCGCCTTCTCCAGTGCAGGCCGCAAGGACAGCCAAACCAATGCCGAACAGACCGGCGAATTTGTCTGCAATATTGCCAGCTTCGACCAGCGCGAGGCCGTCAATAGCAGCGCGGCGACCCTGCCCCCAGAGATCGACGAATTCGCCCTGACCGGGCTGGAAACCTTGCCCTCGGAACTGATCAATCCGCCAAGGGTCAAGGGCGCTCCAGCCCACCTGGAATGCGTCTATCTGCAGACCATACCCCTGTTCAGCAAGGCTGGGGTCCGCAACAGCTTCGACCTGGTTCTCGGCGAAGTGGTCGGGGTGCATATTGAAGACCGGTTCCTCAAGGAAGGGCTAGTCGACACAGCCGCCATGCGCCTGATCGCCCGCCTCGGCTATCTCGACTACAGCGTCACCGATGAGGTCTTCTCCCTGAAGCGCCCTGACTAGAGGTTCAAAACGCAAACCGGGCCGCCTCTGCGAAGAGACGACCCGGCTGTAAGCTTTTGATCTCGCCCGAAAGACGGGGCTGAGTCGCTTAGCCTGCGATCTGAGCGAACCGCTTGCCCAAGATGCCATCGGCCTGAGCCATGATGTTCTTGACCAGCTCGGCGCAGGTCGGGATGTCATGGATCAGGGCTTGGCTCTGGCCCGTGGTCCAGATGCCGCCGTCCAGATCACCGTCGCGCAGCACATTTTCACGCCCACGAACACCGGCCATCAGCTCGCGCACATCGGCAAAGCTCTTGGTCGGATCGCGCTGGATTTCAGCGACCTGCTCGGAGATGGTGTTGCGGGCCACGCGGGCGGTGTTGCGAAGGCTGCGGCCGACTAGGATCGTGTCGCGCTCAGTATATTCGACGATCTGACGCTTAACATTCTCGTGGATCTTGGCCTCGACCGTAGCGCAGAAACGGGTGCCCATATTGACGCCCTCGGCCCCGAGCGCCAGCGCCGCGACCAGACCCCGGCCATCGGCCATACCGCCAGAGGCGATCACGGGCACATCGACGGCATCGACCGTGGCAG
>CALFYB010000010.1 GCA_937952995.1 uncultured Caulobacteraceae bacterium | reverse complement strand
AGCCCCCTCGACCAACTCTGGCGACAGGTCATGGTCACTGACAACGGCAAAGCCATAGCGCGCAAAGGACTGGCCCAGAGCCTGCGAAAAGGCCGCGAAGTCCTCGTCAAACAGGGTCAGAGACACCGGCGTGATGGCACAGTCAGGCGCAACAGGGGAAGACACAGCAAGGCTCCTAACCAAATCAGGGCAACGCACCTATCATAGCGGCCTGTATCGCCGCGCATAGGGCTCCAAACCTGCCGCAAAAACCAGCATATGGTCGCAGGGGGTTTTAGAGCTAACGGCGCGCCTCGCCAGTGGCCCCGCAAGGCGTTATGACCTAAAGACCCGCTCACAATCCGATGGGAAGCGATCATGGTTCAGAAAGTTCACTCAGATGCTGACGCAGCCCTCGCGGGGTTGCTGTTTGATGGCATGACGGTGATGGCTGGAGGCTTTGGCCTCTGCGGCATTCCGGAAAATCTCATCGCGGCCATGCGGCTAGCGGGCGTTCGTGACCTGACCGTGGTCTCCAACAATTGCGGCATCGACGGCTTTGGCCTCGGCATCCTGCTGGAAAGCGGCCAGATCAAGAAGATGATCAGCTCCTATGTCGGCGAGAACAAGCTGTTCGAAAAGCTCTACCTGTCCGGCGAGTTGGAGTTGGAGTTCAATCCGCAAGGCACGCTGGCCGAGCGCATCCGTGCGGGCGGCGCAGGCATCCCGGCCTTCTTCACCAAGACCGGCGTCGGCACGCTGGTGTCGGAAGGCAAGGAAATCCGCAATTTCGACGGCGACGACTATGTGATGGAGCGCGGTCTTGTCGCCGATCTGTCGATCATCAAGGCGTGGAAGGGCGACACGGAAGGCAACCTTGTCTACCGAAAGACCGCCCGCAACTTCAATCCGATGATGGCCACGGCGGGCAAGGCCTGCGTCGTCGAGGTCGAGCATCTGGTCGAGCCGGGCCAGCTTGACCCCGACAACATCCACACCCCTGGCATCTATGTCGACCGCATCATTGCCGGGGCTCGGTTTGAAAAGCGCATTGAGCGGGTCACCACCCGTCCGCGCGATACGACTTCAGGAAAGGACGCCGTCTGATGGCCTGGACCCGCGAAGACATGGCCGCCCGTGCGGCGCTGGAACTGCAGGACGGTTTCTACGTCAATCTGGGCATCGGCATCCCGACCCTGGTGGCCAACTATATTCCAGACGGCATGAGCGTCACGCTACAGAGCGAGAACGGCATGCTCGGCATGGGCCCCTTCCCCTTCGAGGGCGAGGCCGACGCTGACCTGATCAATGCCGGAAAGCAGACCATCACCGAACTGGCCCAGTCCTCCTATTTTTCGTCGTCGGACAGTTTCGCCATGATCCGGGGCGGCCACATCAACCTGTCGATCCTTGGCGGGATGCAGGTCGCCGAAAACGGCGATCTGGCCAACTGGATGGTGCCCGGAAAGATGGTCAAGGGCATGGGCGGGGCCATGGATCTGGTCGCAGGCGTGCGCCGGGTCGTGGTGGTGATGGACCATTGCGAAAAGACCGGCGCGCCCAAGGTGCTCAAGCGCTGCAACCTGCCCCTGACGGGCGCAGGCGTGGTCGACCTTCTGATCACCGATCTGGGCGTCTTCGAGATCGACCGCAAGGCGGGCGGCATGCGCCTGACCGCCCTGGCCACCGACGTGTCGCTGGAAGAGATCACCGCCAAGACCGAAGCAGAGTTCGTCGTCGCCCTCTAACGGGGAAGGCTAGGTCTGGAGGAAGGTTAGGTCTGGAGCCCGTTCTGAGCCATCCAGTCTAGGCAAGCCGCCGCGACGTCTAGGTAACCGGGCTCACCCGGCAGCCAATGGCTCATCTCGGGGAACACCGATACGGTTCCAGACAGGCGCGCTGCCGTCTGGCGCACGGTGGCGGGCGGATGGACCACGTCGCGCCCACCGGCGACGGCCAGAACAGGGACCTTGATCCGCTCAGCAGGCACCATGGTGGTCATGAAGGGATCGAGCCACCAGTTCAGGGTCTCCCAAAGGGCGCGGCCACTTTCCGGCGACATCCGCTCGAACACCGCCCGGCGCTCCGCGCTAGACAGCCGATCAAGGCTATAGCCCTTAGCGAGGCTGTAGTCCGGGGCCACCGCCTGACTCCAGAAGGGACCTAGAGCATAGAGGCTGACGGCACTGACCGCCTCCTCCATCGTGCCGCCCTGAATGCCCCAAGGGGCGGAGGGGGCCAAGAGCACGAGCCCCGCCACCTGCGCCTTTGCGGCGGCCATCTGAGCAACCAGCCCACCTAAGGAGTGACCCATCAGGATCGGTGGGGTCTCGCAGCTTCGGATGAGGTCAGCAATGTCGCTGGCATAGTCGCCCATCGACAGCCCTGCCGTCTTGCCGCTTCGTGTGCCACCGCGAAGGTCGGGCGTTAGGCAGATATGTCCCGCAGCCTCAAAGGGCGCGCGGAATTGGTCAAACGTCCAGCCGCCGCAAAAGGCGCCGTGAACCATGATAATCGGCGTCAAGAAGAACGTCCTTTTCGCCATGCGTCCGCCACCGTGGCCAACGCGCCTTACCCCCGAACTATAACGGCCCAATCACTGGCGCGCCTATAGGACATTGCAAATGGGGCGATTATTCCACCGGTTTTGCAAAGGCGGTGAAAGCCTCGGCAACCGTGGCATAGACCTGCCGTTTGAAGGGCACAATGGCCTCAACGGCCTCGTCCATCGTCGCCCAGCGCCAGTCGTCAAATTCAATCTCGTCATGGGCCGCGAGGTCGATTTCGCGGTCATCGCCGATAAAGCGAAAGGCGTACCAGACCTGCTTTTGACCGCTCCAGCCCCTAGCCCTAGGCGTACCCAAAAGCTCGGGTGGAAAGTCGTAGACGATCCAGTCCTGCGTGCGGGCCAGAAGGGTCACCGAGGACATGCCCGTCTCTTCATGCAACTCGCGCAGAGCCGCCGCGTCGAGATCTTCGCCGTCGTCAACGCCGCCCTGAGGAAACTGCCAATTATAGGGGCCTTGCGTGCCTGCCCGGCGACCAAGCCAGACCCGTCCGCGTCGATCAAAGACAACAACCCCGACATTGGGACGATAGGCAGACATATCCGGCATAGATCTCAAACCCTTCGCGGCCGCCCTTAGCGACGCGTCATAACCGCCGAGGCCGGGGCCAGTTGAAAGCCCCGAGCCGACGCCTCGCGGGACCACCGAGCCAACTGATCGATCGTTACGGGATAGGCGTTGCCAACCCCCAAAGCCTGACCATTTTGCTTGGCGGCGAGTTCTAAACCCTCGAGCTGCTTTCCGATAGAGTCTGCCGACAGTTGCTGACCATCCACCACGCGGTCAGCGGAGGCTCTCTGCACGTCGCCCACGCGCGTAAAGGCGGTTCCGTCATCAATGAAGGCCAAACCGCGCTGACGCAGCACCGCAAACAGCGCGTTCATACCCTCATCAGAGGCGATGAATTTTGAGCCGAGATAGTTGGTCAGGCCAAAATAGCCCGTCGCCCGCCCCATGACCCATTCCAGACGCTTGGTATTTTCGGTTGGAGGGTTGGCTGACATCAGGCCTTGCGGGCCGGGGTCATTGTCCGGGTAGTCCAGCGGCTCCATGGGAACCTCGAGCAGCACCTCGTGACCCTTAGCCCGAGCAATATTGATCCAGGTCTGTAATCCATCCGCATAGGGCACGAAGGACAGGGTGGTCTCGGGCGGCAAGGCGTCAATCGCCTGCTGGGTGATGCGCGGATTAAGGCCAAGGCCTCGCACGATCAGAGCGATCTTGGGGCGGCCATCAGACTTGAACGGCCGCGCATAGGCCTTCGAGGACGTGCGGCCATCCGCAGCAATAATGGGGAGGGCACCGCCGGGGCCTTTGGAGCTCAACCCCGCGATCGGCGCAGGCTCCAGAGGCCCGGATGTCGGACCAGACCAGCTTGGTGTAGGACCCGCGAGCGCAGGCTGCCCGCCCACCGAAACCCGAACAATTTTCGGAGGCTCGGTAAAGAGCTCCATCGGCTCGGTGGTGGTCTTAGGCTTGGCGTGAGAACCGGTCTGAACCTTTGCCAGCGCCTCGGCCCATCCTGCGGGCGCAGGAGCAGCGTTCTTAGGCAAGACCGGCATATGGACCCGCGGCACGCCCGCATGGGGGTCGCCGAGAAATGTAATCAATAGACCGCCGATTAGCAGGATCGGCCCGACAATGGCCGCAAAAATCAGATGGGGCGCAGGCAACTTCGACGCGCGAGCCTTTGCGGCCTTTTCACTGGGAAGGTCCGCTGGCGCATCAAAGGTGAGCCGTGATTTTTTAGAGACCATGGATGGGTACCCGACGCCTAACCGGAAAGTCCGTCGTCGCGATTAAGAAACCACTAAACTTGCCCCATCTTCTACACGAAGACAGGGCAAGCAAGCGACTTAAAGCCCCTTAACGATACCTTCGACCATTTTCTTGGCATCGCCGAACAGCATCATGGTGTTGTCGCGGAAGAACAGCTCGTTCTCGACGCCCGCATAGCCCGAGCTCATACCGCGCTTGATGAACAGCACGGTGCGAGCCTTTTCCACGTCAAGGATCGGCATGCCATAGATGGCGCTGGTCGGATCGGTCTTGGCGGCTGGGTTGGTCACGTCATTGGCCCCGATGACGAAGGCCACGTCTGCGGTCGAGAACTCGCTATTGATGTCTTCAAGCTCGAAGACCTCGTCATAGGGCACATTGGCTTCGGCCAGCAGCACGTTCATATGGCCAGGCATACGGCCCGCGACGGGGTGGATGGCATATTTGACCTCCACGCCCTCTTCTTTGAGCTTATCGGCCATTTCGCGCAGGATGTGCTGGGCTTGGCTGACGGCCATGCCATAGCCCGGAACGATAATGACCTTGGAGGCGTTCTTCATGATGAAGGCCGCATCGTCCGCCGAGCCCTGCTTGACCGGACGGGTCTCGACATGGCCGCCGGGACCGGCCGCCGCCGCATCAGCGCCAAAGCCGCCGAGGATCACCGAGATGAAGCTGCGGTTCATGGCCTTACACATGATGTAGGACAAGATCGCGCCGGACGAGCCGACAAGCGCGCCGGTGATGATCAAGGTGGTGTTTTCCAGCGTAAAGCCGAGAGCCGCTGCGGCCCAACCCGAATAGGAGTTGAGCATCGAAACCACCACCGGCATGTCTGCGCCGCCAATGGGGATGATAAGGGTAATGCCGATGATCAAGGCCAGCGCAAAGATCGCCCAGAAGGCCCAAATGGCGTGACCACCGCTCAGGACCAGAATAACCACCAGCGCCACAATGCCCAGACCCAGCGCGATGTTCAGCAGGTGACGGGCGGGCAGCAGGATCGGCGCGCCGCTCATATTGCCGTTCAGCTTGGCAAAGGCGATGACCGAGCCGGTGAAGGTGATGGCACCGATGGCCAGACCCAAGGATAGCTCGATCAGAGATTGGGTGTGGACCAAGCCATTCTCGCCCAAAATTCCGTAGGCGGCGGGCGTGTAGATAGCCGCGACCGCCACCAGACAGGCCGCGAGACCGACGAGGCTGTGAAAAGCAGCGACCAGTTGCGGCATGGAGGTCATAGGCACGCGGCGGGCGATGATCGCGCCCACGCCGCCGCCAACCGCGACGCCGCCGACAATCAGGCCAAGCGTAATGGGATCAAGCGCGCCTTGGCTGAGCAGCGTCAGCAGGGTCACACCGACGGCAATGGCCATCCCGACCATGCCCATATTGTTACCCCGGCGCGAGGTCTCTGGGCTGGACAGGCCACGAAGGGCTAAAATGAACAGGACACCTGAAATCAGGTAAGCGATGGCGGCGATATTGGCGTTCATGTGCGTCGTCGCCCCTATTTCTGCTTTTTCTTGTACATGGCCAGCATCCGCTGCGTGACCAGAAAGCCGCCGAAGATGTTGACGGCGGCAAAGCCTGCGGCGAGCGCCCCAGCCCCCTTAGAAATCCAGACCGACCCGGTGGCCTGCGCCCCATCAACGCCGTGCGCGGCAGCAGCCAGCAGGGCCCCGACGATAATCACCGAGGAAATGGCATTGGTCACAGCCATCAGCGGCGTGTGCAGCGCGGGGGTCACGCTCCAGACCACATAGTAGCCGACAAAGATCGCCAGCACGAAAATGGCCAGACGGAACACGGTGGGATCAACGGCTTCCATAGGTCTAGGTCCTCTTGAGCGGAGACGTGGAATAGGTGGCACTGGCAAAGCGGATCAGGCCGTCGGCATCATAATCATGCCGCTCGGCGACCACATGGCCAGACTGGTTGCGATAGACCAGAACATGGTCTTCGAGCCCCTCGCAAACCCCGATGGGATCGAATTTGAGATTACGCACGCGCGGCAAGGCGGTGCGGACATAGAGCTCTAACGCCGACTTGCCATGCAGCTTGCCGTCCTCGGACATGCCCAGACGCGCAACAAAGGGGGAGTGAAATTCAACCTCATCGGCATAGAGCGCCAAGATGGCGTCCGCCTCACGGCCATTCCACGCGGCGAACCAGCGTTCGGCCTTGGTTTCCATCAGGATCGTCCTCGCCTAGGTCGGCTTGAAGGCGGGATGCACGATGGCCCCGCCGTGGGTGAGGGCCGAAGCCTTGAGAATTTCATCGTCGAGATCCGCGCTAACCTTGCCCTCTTGCAGGCCCAAGAGGCCGACAAAGGCGAACAGGTTGCGGGAATAGAGGGCGCTGGCATCGGTCGCGATCCGACCAGGCAGATTGGGAATGCCCATGATCTTGGCCCCATTGGCGGTGATCACAGTCTTATCCAGTTCAGCACCAACCACATTGCCGCCCTGCTCGATGGCAAGGTCAACCAGCACGGAGCCGGGCTTCATCGACGCCACCTGCTCGGCACTGACCAACTTGGGCGCGGGACGCCCCGGGATCAGAGCCGTGGTGATGACAATATCTTGCTTGGCGATATGGCTTGAGACCAACGCCGCCTGCTTGGCCTGATAGTCGGCGCTCATTTCCTTAGCGTAGCCGCCAGCGGTCTGGGCGTTCTTGAACTCCTCGTCCTCAACGGCCAAGAACTTGGCTCCGAGGCTTTCGACCTGCTCTTTGGTTGCTGGACGCACATCCGTCGCGGTCACCACCGCACCCAGACGCCGGGCCGTCGCGATGGCCTGAAGACCGGCGACGCCGACGCCCATGATGAACACTTTTGCAGCGGCAACGGTGCCTGCTGCCGTCATCATCATTGGCAGGACGCGGCCATAGGCCTCTGCCGCCTCGATCACAGCGCGGTAACCGGCCAGATTGGCCTGAGACGACAGGGCGTCCATGACCTGAGCACGGGTGATGCGCGGCACGAATTCCATGGCAAAGGCGCTTGCACCCTTGGCGGCCAGCGCCTCAATCATGGGGCGGTCATTATAGGGGTTCATCAGGGCGACCACGATCGCGCCGGACTTTAGGGCCGCAATCTCAGCGTCCGACGGACCGCGAACCTTCAGGACAATATCGGCCGACGAGAGGCTTGCAGGGCCTGAAGCCGCGATGGTCGCGCCCGCCGCGGCATAGTCCGCATCAAGAATGGACGCAGCCAGACCCGCGCCCGCCTCTACGGTGACACTATAGCCAAGACCAATCAGCTTTTTGACGGTTTCCGGCGTTGCCGCGACTCGGGTCTCCCCAGCGCGTGTTTCCTTGGTGACGGCGATTGTCGCTGTCATTCGGTTTCCCCCGGCATTCATGAACAGTGGCGGGGAGGTTAGGGAAGGAATTTGCCTATTGTCCAGCCCGCATTTAACAATAGGCGCAAAAAATGCTGCGGCGCATCAATAAGGCCGCACACCCAAACCTCATGGCTTGGGTTCTAAATTAGGCAAACAGTAAGTTTAGTGAGCGCCGGGCTTTTCGCGCAGCAGGACAATACCGCCGACTGTGACAACCACAGCACCGATAAAGCCAGGCAGGAAGCCTGCGGGCGTGCAGAACCAAACCACCAGAGCGACCAGACTGGCCACCAGCGCCAAGCTGCCCCACTTGGTCAGGCCCATAAAGGCACTATAGGTCGAAGCCTGTTCTTGGATGTCCATAGCGCCGCGCTGATAGTCGTGATTGTGATCGGCAGAAGGCGTGGCCATGGTCAGTCTCTTTGGCAAGTCGTTGAACCTAGAACGCGGGCTTATACCATTCAGCGCCGCGCCTCAAGCGTGACGACCCGCCGCAGGCCTTTGCGATCCATCTAGCCTTTTTCGTCATATGTCTTAGGACAGGGTTAGCACCCTAACGGAGCCACCCCATGAGCCGTTCTATCGCCCGCGCCCTGCACGGGATTATCAGCCTCGCGATCGCACCTCAGAGCCCCAGACGGCGGGCCATGACCCTATCGCGGCTGGTGGAGCGATTGGACAGCTCTGCCGCGACCGCGATCACCACCGACAGAGGGGCCCTTAAGGTTCTGCCTCTGCGTGGCCCCCATCTGGCCGCAGCCGCCCTAGACTTCGACAATGAAGAGCCTGAACTCCTGACCTGGATCCAAGAGATCGCGGCGGGTGAGGTCCTGTGGGATGTCGGGGCCGCGACCGGCCTCTTTGCCATGTATGCCGCGCTCAAGGACGGGGTCGGGGTCTATGCCTTTGAGCCTAAGGCGACCAGTTTCGGCGTCTTGGTCGAGCATCTGGCCCTCAATGGTCTGGGCGAGCGGGTCTTTCCCCTCTGCGTCGCCCTTTCCGATGAAAGCGGTTTAACCCGGCTAGAGCTAACCGCCATGGCCCCGGGGTCGGGTGGAAATTCCGTATCTGGAGCCCCTAATCAGTTTGGCGAATATAACTCGGTCTTCAGTCAGGGCGTTCCAGCCTACCGAATCGATGATCTGCGCGCAGCCTTCAACCTTCCCGCGCCGCACTATCTGAAGATCGATGTTGACGGGGTCGAAGGGGCCATCCTGCGCGGAGCCGCTGCGACCTTGCCGATGATCAAGTCGGTTCTGGTCGAGGTCGAGGGCGACAATGCCCTTGAGGCCGCCACCCGGATCGAGCCGCCCCTCTTTGCGGCTGGCTTTGTCGAGGACACGGCTGTGCGCACCACCGGCTCAGGTCGCAACCGCCTCTATCGCAATCCAAGCCCTAAACGGGGCTAACCCCTCAACCCTAGTCTCAAAGAAAAACCCCTCCGGCCGAAACCGAAGGGGTTATCTATTTCAGCGTCTGCTGAGGCCAAAGGCCTACCAGTTGTAGCTGACGCGCGTGTAGATGAAGCGACCGTTGAAGCCGAATGGCGAGAAGCTCGGGAAGCCAACGGGGCCATTGGTATTGACGTTGGTCGGGGTCACGTTGGGATATTCATCCAACAGGTTGTTGGCACCGACGGCCAGATTGACCTTGTCCATCAGCTTGTAGCGGGCTTCCAAATCCACCACCGTGTGCACGCCGGTATTATAGTCGAGCGTTGCAGTGTTGTTGGGGACCAGAACCTCGCCATAACGGGTGGCCTTCAAGGTCGCGCCCATCTTGTCCTTCGACCATTCGGTCGTGAAGACGAACTTTTCCTTTGGCGTGCCCTCTTCGAAGGTCAAGCGGTTGCTGCGAGCGAACAGCAGGGGCGGCACTGGAAGCGCCGACAGCTGGCTGGTGGTTGGCAGGCGCGTCACTTCGGTCTGCTTGAAGTTACCGGCCAAGGTGAAGTCCAGCTTGCCCATCGCGTCGGCGTCGAGGCGATAGCGCGCCACAACGTCCACACCCTTGGTCGTGGTGTCCACGCCATTGATGAAGAAGCGTGCCGCGCCAAGTGCGCCACCGGCTCCCGGAGGGTTGATGAGCTTGTAGATCGCGATCGCCGTTGGCGTGCCGGTTGGCGCACCTTGGATATTTTCCGACAGCACGATGCGGTTGTTGATCTCGATATAGTAGGCGTCCGCCGTCAGCTCGAAGCTGCCGACGTGATAGACGAGGCCACCGGCATAGTTGTTGGACTTTTCAGGCTCCAGAGCCTTGCCGCCCAAAGCCCCTGCAGTGGCGCTGGTGGCAGGGAAGGTGCCGACTTCAACCGGGGTTGAGATGCCGTTGATGGCGATGAAGTTGGTCGAGGTCGCCGTGAAGTACTGCTGTTGCAGCGAAGGTGCACGGAAACCGGTCGAAACGGCACCGCGAAGGGCGAAGGCCTCATTGAAGTCATAGCGCGCGGCGATCTTGCCGGTGCCGGTCGAGCCGAAGTCCGAATAGTCTTCGTAGCGAACCGCGATATCAACGTCGAAGGCCTTGGTCACTTGGCTGTCCAGATCAGCATAGAGGCTGAACGAGTTACGTGACTTGTCGACGGCGTTTGCAGGCTGGAAGCCTGGGAAGCCTTGAGCACCGGCGGCCTTACCGGCCGCACCGCCAAAGATGTAGGAGGGCGCCGTGCCCGCCGTGATCTGATAGCCTTCCGAGCGATATTCAGCACCGAAAGCCAATTGCGAAGGCGTCGCCAAACCAAGCGACACGGGACGGCTGAGGTCCAGGTTCGCGGTCAGCAGGTCATATTCCATCGCGCCCGCATCGAAGGTGGTCGGCGAGGCCGTACCCATCGAGGCATTGACTGAATTTTCGACGCCGTACTGAACCTTGTTCTTGCCGTAGCTGAGGCTTGCGTCGACGGCAAAGCCCGACAGGTTGCCCTTCACGCCGCCGCCAGCAGACATATCATCGATGTCCGTCGTGATCAGAGGCAGGAAGCCGTTCGGGAAGATCGCTGCCACGTTGTTGGCGTTGGTCGCCAGACGCGGATTGGCGGCGCTGTCACCGACGCGGTTTTGATAGCCGAGCCAGCCATAGGCCTCAAAACCTTCAGCCAGCGGCATACCGGCATTGGCGTAGAAGGTCTTGCTCTCAACGCGCGGATCGCCGTAACGGGCCGTGACCTTGAAGGGGACGGTGCGTGGGTCGAGGTCCGAACGGTTGGTCGGGTTGCGGAAGCTATAGTCGGCCGAAACGGTCAGAAAGCCTTCAGCGCCAAGCGGCAGGCCCTGCCATCCGGACACAGTGTAGACGTTGCCGTCATGGGCCTTGCGACCGCCTGGGTTACGCGCCGTCTTCACTTCGGTGTTGTACTCGCCCCAGCTGGCCGAGACGCCGCCGCCGTGGCTGGCTTCGCGCAGACGCAGGTTGATCACACCGGCGATCGCGTCGGAGCCGTATTGGGCCGAGGCCCCGTCACGCAGCACTTCGACGCGGTCAATGGCGACCGCTGGAATGGTGTTCAGGTCGACCGCTGCCGAACCCCGGCCAATCGAGCCGTTGACATTGACCAGAGCCGAAGAGTGGTAACGCTTGCCGTTCAGCAGGACCAAGGTCTGGTCAGGCGCGAGGCCGCGCAGGGTTGCTGGACGCACGCTGTCGGTACCATCGGTGATGGCGGGGCGCGGGAAGTCCATCGAAGGGATCAGGTTGGCCAAGGCTTGGGCCATTTCAGGCGTCGCCTGTTGGGTCAAGGCGGCGCTGCTGACCACATCCACGGGCGCGAGGGTTTCAAGCTTGGAGCGCTTGGCGACGCGCGAACCGGTCACAACCAGTTCGTCAACGCTGGCCGAAGCAGCCTGAGCATGAGCAGAGGTGCCCATGGAGCCGAGAATCAATGCGGGAGCCGAAAGGCCCGCAATCAGAAAGGTCTTATAATTCATTGGAGAATCCCCGATGCTACGCGCCAAGGACCAACATCGCGGCGATCACGAGCTACAGCTCCGACGTCCCGCGCGGCCTTAGTCGCTTATCGGAGGCCATTTGGGGCCGATAGCGATTGCATTCAACCACCGATCCGTTTTGGCGGGTAGTTGAAAAAGGACCGTTGCAAAAATGTCAAATAGGCCAAGAGGCCAATAAACCGCGGGCAGCGGCGACAAAAGCCAACGGCTGATCGATCATGACATGGTGATCTGCGTCCGGAATAGCGACCTTTTTAAAGCCCGCCGGGACCTTGGCAAACATGTAGTCCATAGTCTCTTGGCCCATCAGATTGGAGCGCTCGCCCCACATCAGAGCAACCGGGCAGGCCATTTTTTCCAGCAGGTCACCCAGGTCGCCGATCTCGAAACGGCCCCACATCTGGGGGTCAAATTTCCATGACCAGCCCTCACCCGATCCATCCTCGAGCGGCACGGGCTTGAGTGAGGTGCGGGCGATATAGTCAGCAATATAGAGGTTCTCGCAGCCCTGCGGCGGGGCCAACCGAAAGCGGGCCAGCGCCTGATTAAGGGTGGGATAGATCTGCTGCATCGGGTTGCGCGGGGGCGGACCCCTCCAGCGCTTTTCCGGCGGCTGAACACTGGAATCCAGCAGGACAGCACCGCGAATCTTTTCCGGGAAATGGGTCGCGCAATACATCAGCGGGAAGCCGCCAAAGGAATGGCCAATGATCAAGGGCCTTTGGCCATCAGCCTCCAACTCAGCGGCGTCAACCGCGGCGAAAATCTCCTTAGCAAAGATCTCGCCCGTATAGGCCTCGCGCCAGCCGGAATTGCCCATGCCCGACCACGAAATGGCCGCGACCCGGTAGTCCTTGGCCAACAACGGCGCGGTAAAGGCCCACCAATCGGCATGGGCCCCGTTGCCATGGAGCAAGAGAAGACCGGGCTTGCCGACCTCGCCCCACGTCAAGAGCTCAATATCGACCCCCTCGACGGGGATCATCCGCCTCTCGGGCGCATCGGCAAGGGCCGCCTCAAACCAGGCCGGAGCCGGTGGCTTAGCGCCCGCAAACGGGGCCAAGGGCGAACGGATAGATTCGGGCAGAGCGGCCAGTTGAGCGCGTCTTGGATCTTCAGTCATGGTTCAAGCCCTGTAGGGTCGTTTGCGCTCATAGTCGGTGCGCTGTTCGATCACTTTGAAAATGCCGGTGCCGGTCAAGATGGTGCGATCACCGCACCAGACCCGGCCCCGAATGGTAAACATATCGGCCTCTTGCAAGACCACTTCCCCCGCGCCCTCAACCCAGTCGCCAAGCTTGGCTCCGGACAGAAAATCGCAGGTCAGGCGGACCGTCACCCACCAGTTGGACTCCTTGGCCGACACCGCATGGCCCCAAGCCATATCGGCAAAGGTCATCATCATGCCGCCATGCGCGTTCATCATGCCGTTGGTGTGGTGCTCTTCGACCAGAAAGGCGCGGCGATAGTCATTGGGCCGATTATATTCGTAAAGCGGTCCGATCTGACGGCCAAAACCCCGGTGCCAGTTGAGCAGGCTATAGCCCTCTGGGATCACATGGCTCTGACCAGGAGTAAGTTCGTCGGACATGACCTTTGGTGCCTCTATTTCGCGCCCCTTGACTAACCACCGATGACAGAAAGGCAAGCCTTACCCTAGGTGAGGCAGGGTCACGCGGTCAGGCCCACCGCCTCAAGGGCCGTTGCCTGTCTCCGGGCAAGCACAGTTTCGTCGAAATCCGCCAACGAGGCCTCAAACAGGGCGCGCCAGTTGAGCTCCGCCCCCAGATGCAAGAACGCCGCCCCCAGACCAATCGCAGCCCGGTCCATAAAGACAAACTCACGTGGGATGGTGACGGGGCCCTTATCCTTGAGGGCTTGTCGTACGGCCATAGCTTCGGCGCGGCCATAGTCGCCGGGCGCGACCCCATCGGCGACGCTGCGCACCCGGTCATCGAGCAGTGGCCCGTAGATGAACCGCGCCCAGACATTGAGCACATCGATCAGATCGTCGCTCAACCGAGTGAAGCCCCAGCTATGATAGGCCTGCGCCTGCCCGGCCCGGTCATTGGTCAGGAGGCTGCGATAGAGCAGCACCACACCGGCGACAAAGCGCGGCGGGAAGATCCGAACACAGCCAAAGTCGAGCAGGTTTAAGCGCCCTGCATCGGGCGTGAAACTATAGTTGCCCAGATGGGGATCGCCGTGGATGACGCCGAGCGTGGTCATCGGCGACCACCAGGCTTCAAACAGTTGCTGGGCGATGCGGTTACGGGTCTCAAGCGGCGCGCTCTTGAAGCTCAAGAGCCCCTTGCCGTCGAGCCAGCCCATGGTCAGGAGCCGGCCAGTCGACAGGTCCGGCACCGCCTGAGGCACGGCAATGTCCGAACGGCCCTCAAAGAAGGCGCCATAGAGCGCCATCTGCTTGGCCTCGCGGCCATAGTCCAGTTCCTCGCGCAGGCGGTCAGCGATCTCGTCGGCCATCTGGCTGGGATCGATTGAGCTCTCGATCCGGCGAAAGAGGCCAAACAGCGCCCGAAGCTGGCCAAGGTCGCTCTCAACCGCGCTCAACATGTCCGGATATTGCAGCTTCACGGCCAGGGACCGGCCATCCAGCCCGACCGCCCGGTGGACCTGCCCGAACGAGGCGGCCGCCGCAGCCTGCGGTTCAAACTGGGCAAAACGAGAGGACCAGTCTGGCCCCAGCTCCGCCGCCATTCGCCGCCGCACAAAGGGCCAACCCATGGCCGGGGCGTTGGTCTGCAACTCGGCCAGCTCGGCGGCAAATTCAGGCGGCAAAAGGTCGGGCACCGTCGCGAACATCTGCGCGGCCTTCATCAGCGGGCCCTTGAGATTGCCCAGCGCCGCGCGAAGGGCCTTGGCGTTACGCAGATCCGCATCGCCGCCCCCGAACAGGCTGTTGACCCCATAGGTCGCCGCCGCCCCGGACAGGCCAACCCCGACCTTGGCAAATCGGCCCAGCCGCCCGCTCAGTCGATCGCGCTCTGGGTCTTGGACCATGGGCTAAGGTTCCGCTTCAATCTACGCTCAGACCAGAGCCTCAAACGCATCGATCAGACCCTCAAGCCGGGCACAGCCCTGCCGCCAGAAGGTCTTGTCGCGCGGGTCCAGCCCAAAGGGCTTCAGAGCCTCTACATAGGTCCGCGTCCCCCCGGCGGCGAGCAGATCCTCATAAAGAGGCGCAAAGGCCTGCGGATTTTCCCGGCGCTTCTCCATCAGGGCCCCGACCAGCAGGTCGCCAAAGGCATAGGCATAGACATAGAAGGGGGCGTGGGCGAAGTGGGTCACATAGGACCAAAAATGCTCATAGCCCGGATTAAGGGTCACGGCCGGGCCAAGGCTCTCGCCCATGACCTCCAGCCAGAGCGCGCCGATCTGGTCGGGCGATAGTTCGCCCTCAGCCCGCGCGGCATGGAACCGGGTTTCAAATCGGTGGAAGGCGATCTGGCGCACCACCGTATTGAGGCCATCCTCGATCCGGCCCGCCAGCAAGACCCGGCGCTCTTGCGGGTCGGCGTCGGCAAGAAGCTGTTCAAAGACCAGCCCCTCACCAAAGATCGAAGCGGTCTCGGCGAGGGTTAAGGGGGTGTCAGCCAGCAAGGTCCCGCGCGGGGCGGCGAGGGTCTGATGGACCGCATGGCCAAGCTCATGGGCCAAGGTCAGGACGTCGCGGCGCTCGCCCATATAGTTGAGAAACACATAGGGGTGATGGTCCGAGGTCACGGGATGGGAATAGGCCCCCGAGGCCTTGCCGGGCCTTGGCTGAGCGTCGATCCATGGCCGATCAAACACATCCCGTGCCCGCTGGGCCATAGCCGGGGACAGCCGCCCAAAGGAGTCCAGCACCAGCGCCTTGGCCTCATCCCAGCTATATTGGCGCGGCTTTTCCTGATCGAGCGGGGCATTTCGGTCCCAATGATCAAGGGTCTCGCGGCCCATCACCTTAGCCTTGAGCGCGTAATAGCGGTGCGCCAGACGCGGATAGGCCTCCACCACCGCCGCTTCGAGCGCCTCAACAGCTTCGGGATCGACCTCATTGGCAAGGTGGCGCGAATGGGCAGGCGAGGCATGGCCACGCCACCGGTCCTCAACCTGCTTTTCAAAGGCGATGGTGTTGAGGCAAAGGGCCAAAACCGGCTCATTAGCCTTTAGGGCGACGGCCAGACCTTCGGCGGCCTCGCGGCGACGGCTAGGGTCAGAATCCGACAGGCGATTGAGCGCTTCTGGTAGGGTCAGGACCTCATCGCCAACAGTGGCCCGCAAGCGACTGAGGGTCTCGTCGAACAGACGGCTCCAGTTGGCCAAGGCTGGCGCACGGTCGATCAGCAACCGCTCCAGATCCGGGCTCAGCTCATGCGGCCGTGACAGGCGCACGCGCCGAAGCCATGGACGCCAACGCGCGGTGTTCTCACCCGCACGCAGGGCCGACTCGATCTCCCACTCTTCGAGCTGGTTCAGTTCCAACGTGAAAAACAGGCTTTCCGCGCCAATGGCAGCAGCTCGAGCGCGAATATCGGCTTCAAACTTGGACCGCGCCGGATCGTCCCGCGCGGTGGAGGCGGCAAGACCGGCATAGGCCCCGACGCCCCAGAGCAGATTGACCGCCTTTTCATAGAGGCCGATGCCAGACTCCAGCAGCAAGGCCAGACGATTGGGATCGCCGCGGGCCGCGACAAAGGCTCCCTTAAGCTTGACCAGATCTGCGTTGGTTTGCGCTGCGGCCTCAAGATCGTGGCCAATCCGGGGGTCATCCATACCCCGATAGAGATCGTCTAGGCTCCAGAGCGGCAGGGCCTCTAGGCCATTGACGCCGCCGCTGGAGGCTCCGTCAGGCGCGGCCAAGGAACCGCCAAAGGCGCTATTGGCAAAGGGGCGGGCGAGGGCAGGGTAAGCGTGCGAATCCTTCATGCCCCGGATATGGACCGCAGAGCCTCGGGGTTCAATTGAAACCCATCGCTAATTTTTGCCTTTTCTTCGCGACCTTAAACGGCCCCTTTACCCTGCCGCGCCTAAGACTGTCCCAAAATGGGCCTCCGTCGATAATGAGGGGTCTGGTGAAGGTGGTACGGTTATGACGAAGACAGTTCTGGTCGTCGATGACGACCCGACGCAGCGCCGGCTGGTCCAAGCCGTGCTGGAACGCGAGGGGTTCGCGGTCATTCACGCCAATTGCGGCGAGCAGGCCCTTGATCATCTGGGCAGCGGCAAGACCATTGATGTGGTCATGCTCGACATGGTCATGCCCGGTCTTGGCGGCATCGAGACCCTCAAGGAAATGCGCGCGCGCGGCCTTAATCAGCCCGTCGTGGTCCTGACCGCCACCAGCGGCATTGAAACCGTCGTCCAAGCCATGCAGGCCGGTGCGCAAGACTTCTTCGTTAAGCCCGCCTCACCCGAGCGGATCATCGTCTCCATCCGTAATGTCCTGCAGTTGGGCGAGCTGCATGGTGAGGTGAACCGCCTAAAGAAGCGTAGCGCCGGAAAATTGACCTTTGACGAACTGATCGGCACCTCCGCCCCCATGACCGCGATCAAGCGAATGGGCGAGCGGGCGGGCAAGACCTCGATCCCGGTGCTGATCCTGGGCGAAAGCGGCGTGGGCAAGGAGATGATCGCGCGGGCGGTGCACGGCGTGTCCGATCGTGCGGGTAAGCCCTTTGTGGCGGTCAATTGCGGCGCGATCCCTGAAAACCTGATGGAATCGATCCTTTTTGGTCATGAGAAGGGGGCCTTTACGGGGGCCTCTGACAAGCATGTCGGTAAGTTCGCGGAGGCCCATGGCGGGACCCTGTTCCTAGACGAGGTCGGTGAATTGCCGCTCGACATGCAGGTCAAGCTATTGCGCGCCCTGCAAGAGGGCGAGATTGATCCGGTCGGATCAAAGCGCCCGCAGCGGGTCGATGTGCGGATTGTCTCGGCGACCAATTGCGATCTGGCCAAGGCGGTTGCCGAGGGCCGTTTTCGCGATGACCTCTATTACCGGCTCAATGTCTTTCCGATTGAAGCCCCGGCCCTGCGCGATCGGCGCGAAGACATCCCGGCGCTGGTCGCCCACTTCATCCAGCGGTTCAATGTTGAAGAGGGCCGCCGGATTATCGGGGCCAGCCCGGAGACCTTGGCCCTGCTCTGCAGCCAAGATTGGCCAGGCAATGTCCGACAGCTTGAAAATGCAATCTACCGGGCCATCGTTCTGGCCGACGCGCCGTTCTTGCAGCCCTATGATTTCCCCGCCCTGTCGGGCCTGACCGCGCCGCAAGCAGCTCCAAGCCTGAGTCACGATCTAGAAACTGGCCTACCCTCCGTGCAAGAGCTGCTTGCCAGCCTGCCGCAGGATGCTTCGGTTCGGGTGTTGGATGAGAAGGGCCATCTTCGGACCCTTGAAGAGATCGAACGCGACCTGATCCAGCTGGCCATCGAGGTCTATGCCGGTCACATGTCGGAGGTGGCCCGTCGCTTGGGTATTGGCCGCTCGACCCTCTATCGCAAGGTCCGCGAGCAGGGCCTAGAGGCACCCTTCAGCGAGGCGGGATAACCCGCCCCGCCTCGGGGTGAAAAGGACCTAGTCCTCTTCGGAATAGTCTTCGTTGGTGAAGTCGTCGAACACAGCGTCAAGACGGACGGGCTTGGCGACGGGCTCATCCTCGACGATCAAGCCGGTTTCCGCGGCTGGCATCAGGCTTGGGCCTTCGGAGACGATACCGCGCTTGGCATCGTCCTTGATCTTCTTGTCAGCGGCCTTGCGCACAACCCCGTCCAGCTCGATTTGACCAACCAGGCCAAGCGACACAGGATCGACCGGCTTGATGTTGGCGGCGTTCCAGTGGGCGCGATTGCGGACCTGATCGATGGTGGCCTTGGTGGTGCCCAGCAGCTTGCAGATCTGAGCATCGGTCACTTCGGGGTGGTTGCGCAGGAACCAAGCGATGGCGTCCGGGCGGTCCTGACGACGCGAGACCGGCGTATAGCGCGGGGCCTTCTTGGTGGGCTTGAGCAGCTCAGCATGGCGGCTCTTTTGCACCTTCATCAGGTAGGCCGAGTTGGCCTGCGCCGCATCCAGTTCTTCACGTGACAGCTGGCCATTGGCGATGGGGTCGGCACCGCGGATGTCGCGCGCCACTTCACCGTCAGCGATGCCCTTCACTTCCAGCGGATGCAGGCCACAAAAGGCAGCGATCTGCTCGAAGGTCAGCGAGGTATTGTCGACGAGCCAAACGGCGGTGGCCTTGGGCATCAAAATGTCGGTCATGACGTGCATCCTTGCAAAGCCGGTTCTGATCGCAGCCTGCGCCCAGAAACGACGGCGCCCGACCTTGCGGCCGGGCGGGTTGATTGTCGTCAGATACACCCGGACGGGGGCCTTAAGCAATGAGGATTGCAGTTTTGCCCTGAAAACAACGGTTTTAGAGCCGAAGGCGGCTCTCGATGACGGTCTGGGCCTGCCCGCGCAGCAGGACCCGGTCGCCCACGACCTCGCAATCTAGATCGCCGCCCCGGCCCGGATGGGCCTGGTGGAACGCGAGGCGCGCCCGTCCCAGCTTTTGGGCATAGAGCGGCGCAAGGATGCAATGGAGCGATCCGGTCGCGGGATCTTCGGCAATGCCAGAGCCCGGCGCGAAGAACCGGCTGACCACCTCATAGGGGCTGGTCGGGTCGGCCAAAGCCACAACCCCGATATTGCCCGGTCCGCCCGTGGCTTCGCCTGCGATGCCTGCAAGAGCGGCAATGTCAGGCTTCAGGCCGCGAACCGTCGCTTCGTCCTGAACAACCGCAACCAGATAGGGGCCTGCCCAGACCTCTAGCACCGACACCCCCAGCGCGGCCTCTAGCCCCTCTGGAACTGAGGTTTGATGAGGGACCTGAGACGGGAAGTTCATGGTCAGCGCGGTGCCATCCTTGCTCACGCTCAAGGGACCAGACAGGGTATCAAACGTCACCGCGCCCAACTCTGGAAAAAGTTCCGTCAACAGAATATGGGCGCTGGCCAAGGTGGCGTGGCCGCAGAGCGGGACCTCCATAGCCGGGGTAAACCAGCGAAGGCCAAACCGCGCCGGATCAGAGGTGCGCAGCAAGAAAGCCGTCTCGGCCTGATTGTTCTCCATGGCCAAGGCCTGCATCCAAGCCGCTTCGGGCCAAGCCTCAAGGGGCTCGACGACACAGGCTGGATTGCCGCGAAAGGGTGCCGAGGCAAAGGCATCGACGGTCCATTGGCGAAGGGATGCGGTCATGGCTTGGTCTTTCGGTCTAGAGGCCCCAAAGGCCTATCGCTTCGCTTAGAGGCCCGCAACCTTCAGCTCCGGCCAGCGATTGCGCGCTGAAACCACCGTGCGCTCAAAGCCGGGGCTCAGGCCGCGAAGGGGATTGGGCCGGATGGTCATGGAAAAGAGATCATCCAAACCAAAGGGGGCGGCGACACTGATCTGGTCATCCGCCTCCAGCCGCACCCCCACCGCATAGGTCGGGGCGACAAAGCGGGTCAGGGCCTCGTCGGTCGAGGTCAGGGGCTCATAGGGCTCGTTGAAATGGTCGGGAAACCAGATGTGGACCCGGGCCTGATTGCGCACCTCGACTGTGTCGCAAAAGGGCGGCTCAAAGGTCTTGGCGGCCAACTTGATCCAAACATCTTCGGCCTCATAGGACAGGTCCGAGCCATCGAAATAGCCGAGATCATAGTCCTTGATGCCGTGGTCCAGATCGCGTCCGGTCAGATGGTTCCAAGCTGTCTGATAGACCGCGCCCGAAAAGACCCGCCAGTCGGGCATGGCCAAGGCTCTGGCCGTGGTCAAGACGCCCATCAGGTTTGGACTTTGGCGCAGGATGGCGACGAGACGGGCGGCTTGGTCAGGCTGGGTCATGGCCCAAACCTAGACAGATTCAGATCGGGCGAAAAGGCCAGCCATGGTCCAGCGGCCCGTGACCGGCCCCATAGCCCGGCGCGCGGGCCATGGCTTCGATCACATAGCGCCTCGCCCGCTCGACGGCTTGGGGCAGGCTCAGCCCTTGGGCCACACCGACCGCGCAGGCCGAAGCGAGGGTACAGCCGGTGCCATGGGTATGGCGGCTTTGGATGCGCGGCCCTTGCAACAGGGTCTCGCCATCTGGGGTAATCAAGAGATCGGTGACCTGATCCCCGGCCAGATGCCCGCCCTTCATCAGCACCGCTTTTGCGCCAAGCCTCATCAAGGCCTCGCCCGCGCGGCGCAGATCATCAAGCGTTTCGACGGCTAGGCCGGTCAAGGCCGCAGCCTCCGGCGCATTGGGGGTGAGGAGCCCTGCGCGCGGAACCAGAATGTCGCGAATGGCCGCAATGCCTTGGGCCTCCAAGAGCGGATGGCCGCCCTTGGCGATCATGACCGGATCAATGATGGCCGGTAGGTCTGGCTCGCTATCGAGCAGGGCGCAGACCGTCTCGACCATGGCCACAGTGCCAAGCATCCCGGTCTTGATGGCATCCGCGCCTATATCATCGAGCACGGCCCTCGCCTGAGCGGTAACAATATCCAGCGGGATGGGGTGAACCCCAAAGACGCCGAGACTGTTTTGCACCGTAATGGCCGTGACCGCAGTGGTGGCAAAGCCGCCTAGGGCCGTGACTGTCTTGATGTCCGCCTGAATGCCCGCGCCGCCGCCGCTGTCAGACCCGGCAATGATCAAAACCCGCCCAGCCATGATTAGGACCTCGCCGCTTCGATGGCTTGCCAAACCCGCAAGGCCTGCACGGTTTCGCGTACATCATGGACCCGGATCACATCGACCCCAGCCCGAACACCGGTCAAAGCGGCAGCGAGGGACCCACCCAACCGGTCGGTGGGCTCGCTCGCTGTTGGATCGATGGCCTGAACAAACCGCTTGCGACTGACACCCAGCAGCACCGGAAAGCCGAGGCCGATGATCTGATCCAGATGGGCCAGGAGGGTCAGGTTATGGCTCAAGGTCTTGCCAAAGCCGATGCCGGGATCAAGGCTGATCGCCTCTCGCGCTACCCCTGCGGCCATGGCCGCGTCCGCCCGCTCAGACAGGAAAGCGCAGACCTCGGCCACCACATCCTCATAGTGGGGCGCAAGCTGCATTGTACCGGGCTCGCCCTGCATGTGCATCAGCACCACGGGCACGCCAAGCTCAGCCGCGACGGCGGCGGCATCGTCAGACCCGCGAAGGGCGGTGACATCATTCCAGATCGTCGCGCCCGCCCGAACGGCCGCGCGTGCGACCTCAGGCTTGAGCGTATCAATGCTGATCGGACAGGGGGTCGATTGGCGAAGCGCCTCGATGACCGGCAAGACCCGATCGATCTCGGCCTGCACCGACAGGGGCTCAGCCCCCGGACGGGTGGATTCCCCGCCAATGTCGAGCATGTCTGCGCCCTGATCCAGCAGCCTCAAGCCATGATCGACGGCCGCCTCGACCGATAGATATCGACCACCATCCGAGAAGCTATCAGGGGTGACATTGACCACCCCCATTATGCTCGGCCCGGTCATCGCCTTAAGGGTCACGCAGGCTCAGGGCCAGTGCTGGGGGTCAGGGGCACAGAAACCGAAGGGGCAATAGGTTTCTTGTCCTCTGCCTTTTCGCGAACAGGAGCCACACCCTTGAGCGCACCGATGATCTCGTCACCAGACAGGGTTTCGAACTCGAGCAGGTTCTTGGCCAATATGTGCAGATCGTCCAGACGCTCGGTCAGAATCCGCCGCGCTTCGGTAAATCCGCCCTGAACCAGAACTCGCACTTCACTATCGATGAGTTGGGCGGTCTGTTCGGAGACGTTCTGGGTGCGGGCCACCGAATGGCCAAGGAACACCTCGTCCTGATTTTCACCGTAAGAGACCACGCCAAGGGCGTCGGAATAGCCCCATTTGGTGACCATCATGCGGGCCAGACGGGTCGCCTGATCGATGTCCGATGAGGCCCCAGAGGTGACCTTTTCCTTACCGAAGATCAGCTCTTCAGCCACACGCCCACCCATCAGGATGGCAAGGCGCGAGGTCATCTGCTCATAGGACATGGACAGCTTATCCCGCTCAGGCAGCTGCATAACCATGCCCAAAGCCCGGCCGCGCGGAATGATGGTGGCCTTGTGGACAGGGTCTGTGTGCGAAACGGTCAGGGCCACCAGAGCATGGCCACCCTCGTGATAGGCGGTCATGCGCTTTTCGTCTTCGGTCATGACCATCGACTTGCGCTCAGCGCCCATCATGACCTTGTCCTTGGCGTCTTCGAAGTCCTTCATGGTGACCATGCGCCGGTTGCGACGCGCCGCCATCAGGGCCGATTCATTGACCAGATTGGCCAGATCAGCACCCGAGAAGCCGGGCGTTCCCCGCGCGATGGTCTTGACGTCGACATCCGAAGACAGCGGAACATTGCGCATGTGAACGCGCAGGATCGTCTCGCGGCCGGTAATGTCTGGGTTCGACACCACGATCTGGCGGTCAAAGCGGCCTGGACGCAAAAGGGCTGGGTCGAGCACGTCGGGACGGTTGGTCGCCGCCACCAGAATGATGCCCTCATTAGCCTCAAAGCCGTCCATCTCGACCAGAAGCTGGTTGAGGGTCTGCTCGCGCTCATCATTGCCGCCGCCAAGGCCTGCGCCGCGATGGCGACCAACAGCGTCGATTTCGTCGATAAAGATGATGCAGGGGGCATTCTTCTTGGCCTGCTCGAACATGTCGCGCACGCGGCTGGCACCGACGCCGACAAACATCTCGACAAAGTCAGAACCGGAAATGCTGAAGAAGGGCACGCCCGCCTCGCCTGCAATGGCGCGGGCCAGCAGGGTCTTACC
>CALFYB010000009.1 GCA_937952995.1 uncultured Caulobacteraceae bacterium | reverse complement strand
GCCTGACGCAAAGGCATCGTCCAGGCGCAATGGGTTGGCCTTGCGCACATCGCACGCGTCGTGGACGGTGCCGGCCAGCACCGCCAGCACGCCCGACAGCCCCGGCTCGCGCGCCACCGTAATGGCGTCGCTCAGGTTTTGCGGCCCGTCGGCCTCACGCGCGGTGGCCGGGCGCATGGCGCCGGTCAGCACCACCGGCTTGCCCGGTGCCAGCACCCGCTGCAAGAACCAGGCAGTTTCTTCCAGCGTGTCGGTGCCGTGCGTGATCACGAGGCCAGCCACCTCGGGACGCGCCAGGTGGTGGGCCACGCGCTGCGCCAGCGTTTGCCAGATCGCGTGGGTCATGTCCTTGCTGTCGATCTGCGCGACCTGCTCGGCCTCGACCGTGGTGGCCGGCGGCACGCTCACGCCGGCCAGCAAGGTGTCGACGCCGATCTGACCGGCCCGGTAGCCCACCACGTCGTCGGGCGAGGCGGCGGTGCCGGCGATGGTGCCGCCGGTGCCGAGCACGACGATGCGATCGGTGTCAGACGTTGGGCTCATGGTGTGACCTCCATCGGTTCAAGTGGCAGTGGGCGCCACGCGATTTTGCGCGGCACCCACCCTTTGCATTTGGCGCTCAACTGGATGAAAATACAGCCACTGGATGAATCATCAGTCCGACCCCACCAACGCCGAAAGATCCCCATGCAAGACGCGCCCAAGCTGACCGACCGGCAGCAGCAGATCCTCGATCTGGTGCAAAGCGCCATCGAGCGCACCGGCGCGCCGCCCACGCGGGCCGAGATCGCCACCGAGCTGGGCTTCAAGTCGGCCAACGCCGCCGAGGAGCACCTGCAAGCGCTCGCCCGCAAGGGCGTGATCGAACTGGTGGGCGGCACCTCGCGTGGCATCCGGCTGCGCTCGGAGGCGCTGCGCGCGCTCAACCAGATGCGCGGCAAGCAATACAGCCTGCCGCTGCCGGGCATCGCCCAGCTGAGCTTGCCGCTGGTGGGGCGCGTGGCCGCGGGCAGCCCGATCCTGGCGCAAGAGCACATCGATCAAACCTACATGGTCGAGGCCAGCATGTTCCCGCGCCGCCCCGATTACCTGCTCAAGGTGCGCGGCATGAGCATGCGCGACGCCGGCATCATGGACGGCGACCTGCTCGCGGTGCAAAAGGCCCATGACGCCAAGAACGGCCAGATCGTGGTGGCGCGGCTCGGCGACGAGGTCACGGTCAAGCGCTTCAGGCGCAACCGCAACACCATCGAACTGCTGCCCGAAAACCCCGACTTCGAGCCCATCGTGGTGGCCAGCGGCGAGACCGACTTCGTGATCGAAGGCCTGGCTGTGGGCCTGATCCGCAACAACATGATGATGTAGCGGCACCTCAGGCCGGCGCGCCTTGCGCCGGCCGCA
The DNA here is from genome assembly GCA_937952995.1 of uncultured Caulobacteraceae bacterium. Lineage (GTDB taxonomy): Bacteria > Pseudomonadota > Alphaproteobacteria > Caulobacterales > Caulobacteraceae > CAISGS01. The sequence continues at coordinate 21,502 of CALFYB010000009.1, read as the reverse complement.
AGGCGGTTCAGTCGCGCCCGAGAAAGTCGCCCTTGCCCAGGCCCACGCCGTTGTGGCGCAGCAGCGCGTAGGCGATGGTCAGGTGAAAGTAGAAGTTCGGCAGCACGAAGTGCTTGAGGTAGGTCTCACCGTCGAACTTGAGCGCGGGAGCTCCTCGCATCGGCACCTCGATCGCCTTGCCCTCGCTGCCGTCGATCTGCGCAGCGGGCACCGACGCAATGAACGCCACGGTGTTGGCAATGCGTTTTTTCAAGTCGGCGATGCTGGCTTCGTTGTCCTCGAACTTCGGCGCTTCGGTGCCCGACAGCCGCGCCACGCAGAACTTGGCCGCATCGCAGGCGATCTGGATCTGCCGCGTGAACGGCAGCATGTCAGGCGCAAGGCGCGCACTGAGCAGCACCGACGGGTCGAACTTCTTGGCCGCCGCATGAGCTTCGGCAGCGTCGAGCCAGTGGCCCAGATTGCCCAGCATCTTGAGAAAAACAGGCGTGCTGGCCGAGTGCATCGAAAGGCTCATGGGGGTCTCCTGGTGGAATGGGATCGGACGATGCTACTTGGGTCGCCGGCCACCGACCGACGGGCACAATCAACGCCTTTGGCCCCGCCCGCTGCCGTGAACATCATCATCCTCGACGACTACCAGGACGCGGTTCGCAAACTGCGCTGCGCGGCCCAGCTAGAGCGCTACAACGCCAAGGTCTTCACCAACACGGTCAAGGGCATTGGCCAGTTGGCGATCCGGCTGCGCGACGCCGAGGTGCTGGTGCTGATCCGTGAGCGCACGCCGTTGAATCGGCAGTTACTGGAAAAATTGCCCCGTCTCAAACTGATTTCCCAGACGGGTCATGCCGGCAGCCACATTGATTTGGCCGCTTGTTCTGAGCGGGGCATTGCGGTCGCTCAGGGCACGGGCTCGCCTTACGCACCGGCCGAATTGACCTGGTCTTTGATCATGGCTGCCGCCAAACGATTACCCCAATACATCGGCAATCTCAAACACGGCGCATGGCAGCAATCTGGGCTCAAAGCCGCCTCCATGCCGACCAATCCCGTCGTCGTACGACGTGTCACGGCGATGTTGGCCAAGGCCGGACTAATTGCGACACGGGCCGGTGCAAGCGGCGGTGCTTGGTTGCTCAAGCCTGCGAACACCATAAGCCTCGATCAGGTCCTGAGGGCGGTGAATGGCTGCGCGCATCTTGGCATGCCGCCGCCCGGCGCTAAGGGCTGTCCCATTGGTCAAAAAATTCCCAAAGCAGTGGGCGCTGCAATCGCGGCCGCCGATCAGGCCGCTGCAGAGCGTCTGTCTCACATCATGATCTCTGACCTGCTCAAGGATTAGCGACCGCCAAGCCATTCTATTGAGCGGCTTGATCATCAGGGGCGGTGCAGTCACTGTGCAGACCTGTTTGTTGGTGCTGAAAAGGACCTCTGTTCATGTCCCGCCGTCTTTGTCTCATTACCGGTGCCTCAGCCGGGATCGGGGCTGCCATAGCCCGTGCCTTTGCTAGGGCCGGATACGATGTTGCGCTCACGGCCCGTCGCACGGACCGTCTGGAAGCGCTCGCCGATGAGATTCGCTTGAGGTTCGGGGTGGAGACCTATGTCATCGCCGCCGATCTGGCTCAGCCCGAAGCCGCCGATCAGATTTTGGCCGAATTGGAGTCGCATGGGCGAGTTGTCGATGCGCTCGTCAATAATGCGGGTTACGGCCTGCCCGGCACCTATGCCTCGACCCGCTGGGAAGAGCAGAGGGACTTCTTGCAGGTGCTGCTGGTCGCGGTCTGCGACATGACCCACAAGGTGCTGCCCGGCATGATCGAGCGCCGCTTTGGCCGGGTGATCAATGTGGCGTCCTTAGCGGGTCTGATGCCCGGTTCGGCGGGCCACACGCTCTATGGGGCGACCAAGAGCTTCATGGTCCGGTTTTCTCAGAGCCTTCATCTGGAAACATCGGGGACCGGCGTGCATGTCAGCGCCCTATGCCCCGGTTTTACCTATTCTGAGTTCCACGACGTCAATGACACCCGCGAGACGGTCTCTCGTTCAACACCGGCTTGGCTCTGGCTTGGGGCCGATGAGGTGGCGGAACAGGGCTACGAGGCGGTAGAGGCCAACCGCGCCATCTGCGTCACTGGGGCCCCCAACAAGGCCCTCGCCGTGCTGACCAAACTCATCCCTGAAGACTGGGCCCTCGCCTTGATGGCAAGGGCTTCAGGGCGATTTAGAAAGACCTAGGCACAAGACCCCCTACCCCGCCGCCTTCACCCTTTGCCGGAAGGCGTGAAGCAGGGGTTCGGTATAGCCGCTGGGCTGGGTCAGGCCCTGGAAGATCAGGGCGCGGCCCGCTTGGAACGCGATGCTGGCCTCGAAGTGCGGGGCCATGGGCCGATAGTCCGGGTCAGACTGGTTTTGCTGATCGACCTTCAGCGCCATCCGCCGCAGAGCCGCCTCGACATCCTCTGTGGTGCAGACGCCGTGATGCAGCCAGTTGGCCATATGCTGGGACGAGATGCGCAAGGTGGCGCGATCTTCCATCAGGCCGATGTCGTTCAGGTCCGGCACCTTTGAGCAGCCAATGCCCTGATCGATCCAGCGCACCACATAGCCCAGAAGGCCTTGGGCATTATTGTCCAGCTCGCGCTGCACCTCTTCGGAGGTCCAGTTGCGCCCCTCGGCGAGCGGCAGGGTCAGCAAGGGCTCACGCCCCGGTATCGGCTCTGAGCGGAGCCCCGCCTGCACCGCGAATACGTCGACCTTGTGATAGTGCATGGCATGAAGGGTCGCCGCCGTCGGGCTTGGGACCCACGCCGTATTGGCACCCGACTGCGGATGGCCGATCTTCTGGCTCATCATGTCCGCCATCCGGTCGGGGGCCGCCCACATGCCCTTGCCGATCTGAGCGCGTCCTGACAGGCCGTGGGCCAGGCCGATGCGGACATTGCGGTCCTCATAGGCCTTGATCCAAGCGCTGGTCCGCATCTCGCCCTTGGGCACCATCGGCCCAGCTTCCATGTCGGTATGGATCTCGTCGCCGGTCCGGTCGAGGAAGCCGGTATTGATGAACACGATCCGGTCCTTCACCGCCTCGATACAGGCCGCGAGATTGGCTGAGGTGCGGCGTTCCTCGTCCATGACGCCGATCTTGATCGTGTGGCGCGCCAGACCCAACAGGTCCTCGACCTCATTGAACAGCCGGTTGCTGAAGGCCGCCTCTTCGGGACCGTGCATCTTGGGTTTGACGATATAGATCGAACCATGGCGGCTATTGACGAACCGGCCCGTCCGTTGCCCGTCGCGCAGGCCGATCAGGCTGGTGACAATCGCGTCCAATATCCCCTCGGGCGCTTCGGAACCGTCACCTAGCCGTACAGCCGGGGTCGTCATCAGGTGGCCGACATTGCGCACCATCAACAGACTGCGCCCCGGCAGGGTCAGGCTCTGGCCTTGCGGCCCGACATAGGCGCGGTCAGGGTTCAGGCTGCGGGTCAGGATCGCCCCGCCCTTTTCAAAGCTGGCCTCCAGCGTGCCCGATATCAGGCCCAGCCAGTTGGCATAGGCCGCCACCTTGTCTTGCGCATCGACAGCAGCGACGGAATCTTCGAGGTCGACAATGGTGCTGAGCGCGGATTCCATCAGCACGTCGGCCAGGCCCGCCGGATCGGTGCGGCCAATGGCATGGCTGCGGTCGATGACCAGCTCAATATGCAGGCCATTATGCTTGAGGAGTACCGCCTCAGGGTCGGCGGGGTCTCCCCTGAAACCGGCAAAGGCTGACGGGTCAGCGAGAGCGGGGACAAGCGCGCCGTTCTCGACCCGCCATCCGGTTACATCGCTATGGCGGCCGCTGGCCAGAGGCACGGCGCTGTCGAGGAAGTCCTTGACCGTGGCCACGACCCGGTCGCCGCGCACTGGATCATAGCCGCCTGAGCGCTCATCGGGCTGAGCGGGCAAGGCATCGGTGCCGTAATAGGCGTCATAGAGACTGCCCCACCGTGCGTTGGCGGCATTGAGCAAGAAGCGCGCATTGAGCACCGGCACGACCAGCTGTGGCCCCGCCATCGTCGCCAGTTCTGGATCAACCCCCGTGGTGGTGATCTGGAAGGGTGCGGGCTCGGCAACCAGATAGCCGATGGATGCGAGGAACCCCTGATAGGCGGCGCTGTCGTGCGACTGGCCGCGATGGGCGCGGTGCCAACCGTCGATCTGGGCTTGGATATGGTCGCGCTTGGCCAGCAGGGCCCGGTTGACCGGTGTCAGACGCTCGAACAGGGCGGCAAAGCCGGTCCAGAAGATGGCTGGCTCCAGACCCGTCCCGGGCAGCGCCTGCTGCTCGATGAAGTCAGCCAGTTCGGCGGCAACGGTCAGGCCCGCGCGGTCAATCATGTCAGTCATGGCAAGGTCCTGTCGGCGCGATCAGTTCAAAGGCTCAAGACCAGCCGCCGCCAGTCCATGCAGAGCGCAGGCCTCGTCATTGTCCGAATTGTCACCAGAAATGCCGACCGCGCCGATCACCACCGCGTCCCGCCCCTTGATCAAAAGGCCACCGGGCGCAGGAATGATGCTCTGCGGCGCGATAGGGCCAAGGGCGGCGATGAAGCTTGGCCGTTCTGCGGCCATGGCGGTGATGGTGCGAGACGAGACCCCCAAGGCCAGAGCCGACGAGGCCTTGCCCATGGCGATCTGAGGCCGCAGCAATGAGCTGCCATCTTGCCGTGCAAAGGCGATCAGGTGGCCGCCTCGGTCCAGAACCGCCACCGTCAGGGGCTTAAAGCCCATCTCCGCGCCCTTTTGCAGGGCAGCAGCGATGATCTGCTCGGCCAAGGCCAGGGTCAGGTCGAGGGGGGCGGTGGATGCGGTCATGGACAGGTCTCTATCGGATCACGAGGGATGGGATGAAAAGGCTTCGGGGACCGGGCCGCCCGTGGCCCAATCTAACAGTTGAACAGTGTGCAGCACCGGCGTTCCGGTCCGCGATGCGATCTGGGTCGCGCAGCCAATATTGCCCGTCGCGATCACGTCGGCTGACAGCTTGGCGATGTGGGCCACCTTGCGGTCCCCGAGTTGCGCGGCGATCACCGGCTGAAGGATGTTGTAGGTGCCTGCCGAGCCACAGCAAAGGTGCGCCTCCGCCGGTTGCCGGACCTGATAGCCCGCCGCCGTCAGCAGGTCCTGCGGCGCGCGGGTGACCTTCTGGCCATGTTGCAGCGAGCAGGCCGACTGATAGGCCACGATCAGGTTCGGCGCGCACGTGACCGGCGGCAGACCCTTGGCGGCAACAAATTCGCTGATATCCATAGCCAGACTGGAGACCCGCTCGGCCTTGGCCGCATAGGCGGGGTCGGCGCGCAGCATGAAGCCATAGTCCTTGATCGTGGTGCCGCAGCCCGACGCCGTGACAATGATCGCCTCGAGGCCCTGCCCCTCGATCTGCGCCATCCAGGCATCGACATTGCGCCGCGCAGAAGCCAAAGCCGCCTCTTCTTGACCCAGATGATGAACCAGAGCCCCGCAGCAGCCTGCGCTGGGGGGCACCACCACCTCATAGCCCATCCGGCTGATCAGGCTGGCCGCCGACCGGCCAATTTCAGGGCGCAAGACCGGCTCGGCGCAGCCGCCCAGCATCGCCACCCGGCCAAGACGTGCACCTTCAGCCTCAGCCCCCTTGGTCGGCAGGCCCTTGGCGGGTTTGGTGGGGGCCAGAGCCAGCATGGCGCTGACCGGTTGCAGCGCCTTGATGGACCGAAGGATCGGCGACAGAGCCGGAAGCAGGGGCTGCGCGAGGCGGGCCAGCCCGATGGCGATGCGAAACCGCCGAGGATAGGGCAGCACCGCCGCCAGCACCCGCCGCGTCAACCGGTCGAGCAAGGGGCGCTGATAGTTGGCCTCGATATAGGCGCGGGCATGGTCGACCAGATGACCATAATGGACCCCCGACGGACAGGTGGTCAGGCACGACATGCACGACAGGCAGCGATCAATATGTTTGACCACCTCAGCGGTCGGCTTTTGCTGATTTTCCAGCATCTCCTTAGTCAGGTAGATGCGGCCGCGCGGGGAATCGAGCTCGTCGCCGAGCAGCACATAGGTCGGGCAGGTCGCGGTGCAAAAGCCGCAATGGACGCATTTGCGGATCACCGCTTCGGACGCGGCCATGGCCGGATCACGGCGCTGTTCAGGGGTGAAACTCGTGCGCATAGCGGACTAGATGAACCTCTCGGGATCGAGAATGGCCGCAGGATCGAACCCCTGCTTAACCCGCTGGGTCAAGGCCGCAACGCCGGGGGCGAGCGGCTGCTGGGTGGGGATCGACAGGCGCAGGGCCTCTGGCGCGCGGATCAGCATGGCATGGCCGCCAAGCGCGCTAGCCACGTCCCGCACCGCCTGCCCACTATCGGTAATTGGCAACAGGGCCCAGACCAGCCCCCCGGCCCAGTCGAGCAGGCAGCGGGCACCGGCAGGCTTAAGCTGTTCGATCACCTCAGCCCCCGCCATGGGCGGCACATTGATCCGCCAAAGGGCACCCTCGCCTTGCAGGGGCTTAACATGTTGGACCTGTTCCCAAAGAAGCCCGCTGGCCTCGGTCGGCAAGACATCACAAGGCGCGGTGGTCCCGAACTGCTCCAGCACCATCTGCACCCGCGCCTTGACCGAGGGCTCGAACCCTTCCAGCCGCAGGGCGGTGAGGGCCAGCCCACCATTGATATCGGCTGGCAGGTGCGCGGCGGCGGCCACATCAGCTTGCGAGCCGAGGGCCTGACCCATGACCAAACAGGCTTGGCGTTCATTAAGGCCGGACAGGACCACGGTCTGGACCGTCTGGGGCCGGGGCAGGACCTTGAGCGTGACTTCCGTCATCACCGCCAACTGGCCCCAGGAATTGGCCAACAGCTTGGGCAGGTCATAGCCAGTGACGTTCTTGACCACCTTGGCCCCGCCCATAAAGGCCTCGCCCCGCCCAGACACGCCGCGCAGGCCAAGGAAATGATCGCGCACCGCCCCCGCCGCCAGCCGCCGCGAGCCGGACACGCCCGCCGCAATCACCCCGCCAAGGGTCGCTGCGGGGGCTAGGCCAAACAGGACCGCATGGTCGAAGGGCTCGAACGCCAGCATCTGGTTATTCTGGGCCAGCAAGGTCTCGATCTCGGCCAAGGGCGTGCTGGCCCCCGCCGTCAGGACCAGTTCGGGGCGGTCATAGTCGATGACCGTGCCGAAGCCCTCGATCTGCAAGAGGGTGGTATCGCGGCCGGGCCGACCGATGGCCGATTTGGTGCCGCCGCCGCGCACCTCGAGCCGCTGACCGCGCGCTGCCGCTTGGCCGATAGCCTCGACCAGCTCATCGGTTCCGTTAGGACGCAAGATCACTTGATCGGCCATCCTAGAACCTTGGCAGGTCTGGGAAGGGCACGGCCCCGTGATGGATGTGCATGCGGCCCATCTCGGCGCAGCGATGCAGCGTCGGGAAGACCTTTCCCGGATTGAGCAGCAACTGCGGATCGAAGGCGCACTTGACCCGCTGCTGATGGGCCAGATCGACCTCGGTGAACATGGTGCCCATCAGGTCGCGCTTTTCCACCCCAACCCCATGCTCGCCGGTCAGGACGCCGCCGACCTCGACACAGAGCCGCAGGATATCAGAACCAAAATCCTCGGCCCGCTCAAGCTCGCCAGGCTGATTGGCATCGTAAAGGATCAGGGGGTGCAGATTGCCGTCGCCCGCGTGGAACACATTGGCGACCTTGAGCCCGTAATGGTCCGACAGGGCCGCCATCCGGCGCAGAACCTCAGGCAAGCGCCGCCGAGGGATCGTGCCGTCCATGCAGTAATAGTCCGGCGAGATGCGCCCCACCGCCGGGAAGGCCGCCTTGCGCCCCGCCCAGAAGGCCAGCCGCTCGTCTTCGCTGGTCGAGACCCGCGACGTCACCGCGCCGTTGGCCGTGGCAATCTTGGCCACCTGCTCGACCAGATAGTCACATTCGGCATGGGGACCATCGAGCTCGACGATCAGCAGGGCCTCCACATCGAGCGGATAGCCCGCATGGACGAACGCCTCCGCCGCGTGGATGGCGGGACGGTCCATCATCTCCATCCCCGCCGGAATGATCCCCGCCGCGATCACATCGGCCACGCACTGACCCGCGCTTTCGACCGTCTCAAATCCCAGCAACAGAGCCCGCGCCGTCTGGGGCTTGGGCAGGATGCGCACCGTCACTTCGGTGACCACGCCGAGCAGCCCCTCAGAGCCGACGACGATGCCCAGAAGATCAAGGCCGGCGGGGTCCAGATGCTGGCCGCCCAGCCGCACCACCTCCCCGTCCATCATCACCATCTCGACGCCGAGCACATTGTTGGTCGTCAGGCCATATTTCAGGCAATGGACCCCGCCGGAGTTCTCCGCGACATTGCCGCCGATCGAGCAGGCGATCTGGCTGGAGGGGTCGGGCGCATAATAGAAGCCGCGATCCTCGACCGCGCGGGTGATGGCCAGATTGGTCACGCCCGGCTGAACCACCGCCACGCGGCTGTCATAGTCGATGTCCAGAACTCGGTTGAACTTGGACAGGCCCAGCAGGACCCCGTCCTCAAGCGGCAAGGCCCCGCCTGACAGCGACGTCCCCGACCCGCGCGGCACCACCTTGACCCCCGCCTGATTGCACCAGCGCAAGACCTCGGACACCTGCGCCGTCGTTTCGGGCAGGACCACGACCAGAGGCATCTGGCGATAGGCGGTCAACCCGTCCGACTCATAGGCTCGCAAAGAGGCCGAATCCGCGATCACCCCCTCGCCGGGCACGATCCGCCGCAAGGCCGCGACAATCGCATCCCGCCGAGACATAACCGCCCCATCGGGCGCAGGCATCTTCACGAACAGTTCCCCTAGATTACGAGCCTATGACACTAACGCCAGAGACAGCCGGGGACTAGTGCGCGATCAGTTGGCCACCTGCCTTGTAATGATCTTCGTTGAAATTCCCCTCACCCACCCTCTCCCCCAAGGGGGCGAGGACTAAGAAGGTTCAAGCCCTCTCCCTGAGGGAGAGGGCCTAAGTGAGGGCCTTGTTTAAAAAACCCTAACCCGGAAAGGCGAAATAGCCCGTACGCGGGAAGTGGACATGGACGGTGCCGACGGCGGGGTCATCGCGGGAGATGACGATCCGTTCGCGGTTGGCGGCCACCAAGGTGCCCTTGACCTGATCGCGGCCATAGTCGTCGGCCATCACGGTGACCGCTTCACCGACCTTGGCTCCCAAGGGATCGGCCTCGTCATGGATTTCGGTGCCCAGCGGCGTTGCAGCCTTGGCAACAGCCAGCGCGGCCGATCCGGTCATCTCTGTGGGGACGCCGTGCCCAAAGGCCTCAACCATCGCGCGCCAAGCAGCAATATGGGGCATATCAGCGGTCAGTTCGGCAACCACGTCCGGCAGGTTCCGGGCCAAGAACCAGACATTCATATAGGCCGACGCATCGGCGAGGCTGGGCCGCTTGCCGACCAGCCAGCCAGACTTGGACGCCGCCAACTGCGCCTCTAGCCAGCCCATTTGAGCGCGCCATTGCTGCTTCATCGGTCCAATGGCACCCTTCATGGCGGCAACATCGAAGGGCCGACCTGATAGCTGTTCGCGGTCCTTGATGAAGGCTTCGGGGGTCTTGTCACCCAGCGCACCGAAGATGATCGGCACGGTGGTTTGGAAAAACAGGCGGTCGGCCCACCAGTTGATCGGCCAGACCAGACCTGCCGCATCATCGGGCACCATCGACGGGGTCGGACAGCGCCGCTCGATCTCGGCCATCATCACTTGGCTGTCGCAATAGACATCCGCACCAATCTGCAAGGCCGGGGTGCGCCGATAGCCGCCGCTCAGGGGCGTGAAGTCGGGCTTCGGCATCATGTTGGGCACATGGACCGAGGTCCAGGCCATGCCCTTGAGCCCAAACAGGACCCGGATCTTCTCCGAAAAGGGCGAGGTGTCGTAATGATGCAGGATGATGGCGTCAGACATGGGGCCTCCCGGGGCGATATCGCTTTGGCAAAGCTTATGCCACGGAAGCGGACCGGTTCAACAGCAGCGTTCCATCGTCGGGTGGGGCGCAAATCCACAGAATCTGTCCTATATCTGCCGCATGACCACCGACGCGCCCGATATCCCGTCTGAAACGCCCCTCAAGGGGATGGACCTGATCAAGGACGAGTCTCTGCGCCTACCCGACAGCCCCGGCGTCTATCGCATGATGGGCGAGGCTGGGGAGGTGCTCTATGTCGGCAAGGCCAAGAGCCTGAAAAAGCGGGTCACCCAGTACGCTCAAGGCCGGTTCCATACCCAGCGCATCGCCCACATGGTCCACCTGACCCGGTCGATGGAGTTCGTCACCACCAAGACCGAAACCGAAGCCCTGCTGCTGGAAATCAACTTCATCAAGTCGCTGAAGCCGCGCTTCAATGTGCTGCTGCGCGACGACAAGACCTTTCCAGAGATCCTGATCCGCAGAGACCATCCCTCGCCGCAGATTCGCAAACATCGCGGGGCCCATACGATCAAGGGCGACTATTTTGGCCCCTTCGCATCGGCCTGGGCGGTGAACCGCACGGTCAACAGTCTGCAGAAGGCCTTTTTGCTGCGCTCCTGCACTGACAGTGTGTTTGAAAGCCGGACCCGGCCTTGCATGCTGCATCAGATCAAGCGCTGCGCTGCGCCGTGCGTCGACCTGATCGCGCCTGCGGACTATTCGGCCTTGGTCGAAGAGGCGCACGACTTTTTGTCGGGCAAGAGCCGACTGGTGCAAAAGCGCCTATCTCAGGAGATGAGCCAAGCGGCTGAAGATCTCGACTATGAGCGGGCGGCTTGGCTGCGCGACCGTCTGCGGGCCCTGTCAGCGGTCAGTCAGGACCAGTCGATCAATCCCGACACGGTCGAGGAGGCCGATGTCTTTGCCCTGTTTAGCGAGGGCGGGCAGGCCTGTGTTCAGGTGTTCTTCTTCCGCGCAGGCCAGAACTGGGGCAACCGCGCCTATTTCCCCCGCGTCGATCGGCAGGATGAGGACGAAGACATTCTCGATGCCTTTTTGGGCCAGTTCTACGATTCCCAGCCGGTGCCGCGCCTGATCCTGACCTCGCATGAGGCCCCCAACCATGCGCTCCTGTCCGAAGCCTTTAGTCTCAAATCCGGTCGCAAGGTTGAGATCGCGCGGCCCAAGCGGGGCGAGAAGCTGGATCTGGTGCAGCATGCCCTGACCAATGCCCGCGAGGCCTTGGGTCGGCGGATGGCGGAAAGCTCCGCCCAAGGCAAGCTGCTCGCGGCTGTGGCTGAAACCTTCGAGCTGGACGGCCCTCCTGAGCGGATCGAGGTCTATGACAACTCCCACATCATGGGCACCAATGCCGTGGGCGGCATGATCGTGGCTGGACCCGATGGCTTCATGAAGAGCCAATATCGAAAGTTCAATATCAAGGACACCGAGCTGGTCCCCGGCGACGACTACGGCATGATGCGCGAGGTTCTGCGCCGCCGCTTTGCCCGTATGGTCAAGGAAGAGGGTGAGGGCACGCCAACCCCGCGCCCAGATCTGGTCCTGATCGACGGCGGAGCCGGGCAGCTAGCCGAGGCTATGGCCGTGCTGACCGAGCTTGGGGTTCAGGATGTCGCCCTCGTGGGGGTCGCCAAGGGGCCGGACCGCGACGCCGGGCTAGAGCGGTTCTTCCTGCCGGGGAAAACTCCGCGCATGCTCGAGCCCAAGAGCCCGATCCTCTATTATCTGCAAAGGCTGCGCGACGAGGCCCACCGCTTTGCCATCGGCACCCACCGCGCCAAGCGCGCCGCCGAGATGATCAAGAACCCGCTGGATGAGATTGACGGTATCGGGCCTGGCCGCAAGCGCGCGCTGCTCCACGCCTTCGGCTCGGCCAAGGGGGTCTCGCGGGCCGAGGTGGCTGAGCTGGAAAAGGTCGACGGGGTCAGCGGTGCACTGGCCCAACGCATCTATGACTATTTCAGGCGGGGGTGAAGCGCAGCCGAAGGCCGTGTATAGAGACGGTCACGACCCTTCATCCCGTCCCAGACCTTGAGGCCTTCGATGTTCACTAAAGCGGCGCTGCCTAACCTTCTGACGGTCCTGCGTCTGGTTCTTACGCTGGTCATGTTCGCCTGTTTCGCGGCGGTGGCTTGGGTTCAGGAACAGGGGGCGGGTGTCGATACAGCCATGATCTTCTTGATCCTTCGAATCGCTTTGGCCTCGTTCGTCATTGCCGCTGTGACCGACTTTTTCGATGGCTGGCTGGCGCGTCGTTGGAAGGTTGAGAGCCTGTTCGGGGCCATCCTCGACCCAATCGCCGATAAGATCTTGGTCTGCGCGGCGGCCTTGGGCTTGATCGCGGTCCATGTTCAGCCGCCGGTTCTGGTGCCGGTCGGGATCATTCTGTTTCGTGAATTTGCCGTCTCGGCCCTGCGCGAAGTTCTGGCCCCGCGCGGCTTGATCCTCAAGGTCACTGCCCTCGCCAAGATCAAGACCACATTGCAGTTGGTGGCACTCGGAGCCTTGATGGTGGCTTGGTTCGCGCCCGCCTATGGCCTGAGGCTATCGATGGAGCAGTTTCGCCTAATGGCCTATGGGGCCCACAGCCTGATTTGGCTGGCGGCAGCCGTCACGCTCTGGACCGGCGTCGAATATGGATTGTCGGCTAACCGCGCGCTGAAGGCGGCCTAGGCCCCGACTTCAACATGAGAGCTGATCAGGCCCAGCGGCACGGCGGTTGAGTTCTTAACACCGCGAATGACGATGCGGCTCTGGACATTGGAGACGAGGCCCAACGACAACAGCTTGTCGCGCAGGAAGTCGTCGAAGGCGTGCATATCTCTGGTGATGACCCGCAGCACATAGTCCTCCCCGCCGGTCACGGTCGCGCACTGGACCACTTCAGACCATTTGCCGACTGCGATCTCGAAGGCTTCGAGATTTTCCTTATTCGGCAAGGACAGTTTCACCGTCGCATAGACTTCAAAACCGAGGCCCAACTTCTCGCGGTCCAAGAGCGTGACGCGGCCCTGAATGACGCCCGCATCTTCAAGCCGCTTGATCCGGCGCCAGCAAGGGCTAGAGGACAGGCCGACACGTTCCGCGATCTCGGCCACGGACAGACCCGCATCATGCTGGATCAGGTCGAGGATCTTGGCATCGACGGCATCAAGGGCTTCAGACAAATTTTCCTCCCAAAAGCGGGCTTTTCCGCTTCAATCATGCCGAAGACCATGCCGCAGCACGGTGGGTGGTGGCAAACCTTTTCGCGCAGAGCGCCAAAACTTCGTGTTGATCGACAGATCCTCGTAATTTTGAGGCTTTTTTAGCCCAGCCTTTCTGCAACAGAACCGGTTGCGACGCTTGGTCACGGCGTCGTTTGGTGCTTTATGGTGAAAATCAGGGTTTCGCTATCTCAAGGCGTTCCGTGAACCATTTGCCAAAGTGTTGGAGTTTTGATGTCTGTGTTCGACTGGTTGTTGCCCTGGGGTGGCCTACGACTAGAGGGCACAGGGGTGCGATTGCGACCTGCCCGGATGTCGGACTATGCCGCTTGGGCCGCCTTGCGAGGACAGTCCAAGGCCTACCTTCAGCCCTGGGAACCGGCTTGGCCAGATGACGATCTGACCCGCGGTTCCTTCAAACGCAGACTATCAGCCTACGCCTATGATCTGGATCGGCACCTATCCTATCCGTTCCTGATTTTCCGCGAGTCCGACTTCGCTTTGGTTGGCGGCATCACGCTCGGACAGGTTCGGCGCGGCGTGATTCAGTCGGCGACCGTGGGCTATTGGATTGGCGAGTCCTTTGCCGGGGAGGGCTATGCGACGGCAGCGGTCGGGGCGGTGGTATCCTTTGCCTTTGATCGGCTCGGACTGCATCGCGTCGAAGCGGCCTGCGTGCCCGAGAACTTTGCGTCGCAAAAGGTGCTCTTGAAGCAGAAATTTCAACTGGAAGGACACGCGACAAGCTATCTGCGGATCAATGGGGTCTGGCGTGACCACCTGCTATATGCCCGCGTGTCACCCGATAGCGAGCCAAGACCTGCCCTTCGCGTCGTCTAAGGCAAATCCTCGCTTTTTCGATTGGATAGGGAGCGCTAGATTAGTGATTCTTAAAATTGCTCGCACAGGTCTCTGACGAGCCAAATTTAGCGTGGATTGTCTTCAATTATGGCGCAACAGTCGCAGAGCCGGTTTGTCTGGGACGCGACAGCGACACTGGAGGCGTTAGGGAGCGCGCAGGTATCCCTTTGGTCTTGGGAGCCGCGCCTAGACAGTTTGCGCCTCACGGGCTCAGTTCGAACACTTGGCCTAGGCCCGTTAGCGCCAGAATGTACCTCATCTTCCCTATTGGCCCTGGCCATGCCGCGAGACCGCTTCGTGGTCGAAGAGATGCTGCGCACCCAACCGCCTGGCACTGAAGTCTCTGCGCGGATTCGTATGCGCGGGGGTGAGGTCTGTGTTTGGCGCGGCACTTGGCTGGAAGACGGGGTTCGCGCCGCCGGCGTCATCGTCTCTGAGGTTCAGTTCGCAGCCTCCCATCTTGACCCCCTGACCGGTCTTTTGGATCGGCGCAATTTTGTCTCACAGGCCCGCGAGCAATTGCAGACACCGGGCTCCTACGATCTGGTGGTCGCGGACCTTGATCGGTTACGCCGATTAAACGAAGCCCTAGGGCATGAGCGGGCCGATCTGGTGCTCGCCGCCTTGGGCTCGCGTCTGTCAGCGGCCTTCCCACCCGGCGCGCTCCTCGCACGCGTTGGCGAGGATGAGTTCGCGGCCTTAGCCCCCGCAGGCCAAGGCGATGCGTCTGAGCGATTACGCATGGCCCTCGAGCAGCCCATGCGGGTGGCGGGCTTCGATATCTACCCAACCCTGTCCATGGGCGCCCTCAAGGTCGAGGGCGGCGAAGACGCGCCTGAGGCTACCGAATTGCTGAGGCGCGCGGAGCTGGCCGTTGAGTCGGCCAAGGGTGGTGGGCGTGGCGGTGCGGCAGCCTATGGGCGGTCGATGGAGACCGATGGCCTGTCCAAGCTCGCGCTTGAGGCCGACCTGCGCGGCGCGATCCAGCGCGGCGAGATCGTGCCCTTTTTCCAGCCGGTCGTTCGCCTGTCGACCGGTGGCATTTCAGGCTTTGAAGCCCTCGCCCGTTGGCGTCATCCGCGCCGAGGCCTTGTCTTTCCAGATGAGTTCTTGCCCCTCGTTAATGAGATGGGCCTGTTGGCCGAATTAGGGGCCCACATGTTGCAGGCTTCAGCCAAGCAGCTGGCAGCGTGGAAGGCCACCCATCGTGCAGCTTCGGACCTCACCTGCAGTGTTAATCTCTCGACGGGCGAGATTGATCGGCCGGGTCTGGTGCAGGATGTTGGCCGGATCATCCGCGAGGCGGGTCTGCCGCCGGGCGCGATTAAGCTCGAAGTCACCGAAAGTGACATCATGCGTGATCCTGACCGGGCGGCTGTGATCCTCGGTCAGTTGCGGGCTGTGGGGGCTGGTCTTGCGCTCGACGACTTCGGCACGGGCTTTTCATCCCTGTCCTATCTCAGCCGCCTGCCCTTCGACACGCTCAAGATCGACCGCTATTTCGTGCGCACCATGACCAGCAATGAGGGCTCGGCCAAGATCGTGCGCTCGGTGATCAATCTGGGCGGCGATCTGGCTTTGGAGGTTGTAGCCGAAGGCGTCGAAAACGCTCACGTCGCCCGGCAACTGCAAGACCTAGGCTGCGACTACGGCCAAGGCTTCGGCTATGCGCCGGGCCTGTCGGCGCAAGAGGCAGAGGTCTATCTCAATGAGAGCTATGCCGATGGCTCAGCCCCGGTAAAGGCCCGCGGCTGAGGCTTATCTAACCCTCAATGATGATCATGATCATCATGCGGATCGAGCAGCTTGTGCGCATGGATGATGAAATAGCGCATGTGGGCATTGTCCACCGTCGCCTGCGCCTTGGACTTCCACGCCGCATAGGCCTCAGCATAGTTGGGGAAAGCCCCGACCATCTCGACCTTGGACAGGTCACGGAACGCCACCGTTTCGACATCGGCCAATTCGCCGCCGATCAGGAGGTGAAGAAGTTGCTTATCGGGCATGTCATTTCCTAAGAGCGGTTGCCAAATTCGAGCGCGGAGGTCCGTGCCAGAATCAGCGGATGAAGGGCTGAATTAGCGCAAATCAGGCTCTTTTGCAGGGGACTTTCGCGATTATAGCGAAAGGCGAGACCCTGATGGTCTGTGGTGATCGCTCCGGCCTCAGCGGCGATGATTTCTGCGGCAGCCAGATCCCAATCATTCTTGGCCGAGAGCGCCAGCGCTGCATCAAAGGTCCCGGCAGCGACCAGAGCCATGCGATAGGCGATGGAGTTTCGCGTGGCAAAACGCATCGGTGGCCACGGCGTTTTCCAAGCCGGATGGGCGAACATCTTGGCGTCGCCGAGCATGGCGCTGTCGTGAAGCTCAGGCGTGCTGCTGGGCCGGATGGACGCGCCATTGAGCCATGCGCCGCCGCCAGACAGGGCGTCATAGGTCTCGTCGAGCGCGGGGGCATGGACCACGCCCGCTATGGGACGTCCCGCCTCGACCACAGCAATAGCGACGCTGAACCAAGGCTTGTCCTTCATATAGGCCGCCGTGCCATCGATGGGGTCGACCACGAACAGGCGCTGTTTGCTGAGGCGCGCTGGATCGTCCGCCGTCTCTTCGGATAGCCAGCCATAGTCCGGCCGCGCCGCCATCAAGCGTTCTTTGAGCAAGGTGTCGACGGCGATGTCGGCATTGGTCACCGGCGAGCCGCCCTCTTTGGACCAGGTCTTCAGGCCATCCTTGCGCAGGTCCATGGCCAGTTGGCCCGCATCCAGAGCCGCTTGTCGGATCAGCGCCAGATCATCTCTCATCGACCGGCAATCGCAACGCCGTCGATCAAGACCGAAGGAGAGTTGGAGGCACCGCGCAGTTCAAGGTCTGAGCCCACGATCATGCGGTGGTAAAAATCGATCAGATTGCCCGCCACCGTGATTTCCGTGACCGGATAGGCAGGCGCGCCGTCCTCGAACCACTGACCCGAAACGCCGATCGACCAGTCGCCCGTATTGGCATTGAGCGAAGGGCCGAACATGGAGGTGACCAGAAGCCCGGTCTTGGCATCGGCCATCAGTCCGGCCAAGTCCTTCTGGCCCGGATGGACGGTGACATTGGAGGTCGAGACGCCGGGGGCTCCAGCCATCGAGCGCGAGGCGTGACCGGTGCTGACCATGCCAAGCTGCTTAGCCGAGGCGGTGTTGAGCAGCCAGGTGGTTAGGACGCCGTCCTCGATCAGGTTCATCGAACGGTTGGCAACACCCTCATCATCAAAGGGGCTGGAACCCAGACCCCGGATTCGGTGCGGATCGTCGCTGATGCGGAAACCTGCGGGAAACAGCATCTCGCCAAGCTGGTCCTTGAGGAACGAGACGCCCCGCGCCACGGCCGAGCCTGAGATGGCTCCGATCATCGGGCCGAACAGCGAAATGGCCAGCCGGTTCTCAAAAATCACCGGGGCAGTGGTCGATTCGATCTTACGTGCGCCAAGCCGGGCGACGGCACGGCGACCAGCTTCGAGGCCAATGGCGGCAGCATCAGGCAAGTCTGTATGCCAACGGGTCGAACGGCCCTCGCCGCCGCGCTCCATGCTGGCCCCTTCCCCGGCGATCACCGAGGCGGACAGGCCAAAGCCCGAAGCCGCATGGGTGCCCATAAAGCCGTCGCTGGTCGCCAGCAGCCATTTGGAACTGGACCAAGAGGCCGAGCCACCGTCCGAATTGCTGACCCCCTCCACCGTCAAGGCCGAAGCCTCGGCTGTTCGGGCGAGCTGTTCCAGTTCTTCTGGAGAGGGCTCATAGGGGTCCAACAGGTCCAGATCCGGCCGTGGCCCCTTGGCCAGAAGGGCCGGGTCCGCAAGGCTGGCATAGGGATCTTCGGGGGCAAGGCGGGCCATGGCCACCGCCCGCTCGACCAGCTTTTCGCGGGCTGAGGCCGAGGTGTCAGAGCCCGAAACCACCGCTTGGCGCTTACCGACAAAGACGCGCAGACCCAGATCGCGGGCTTCTTCGCGCTCGACCTCTTCAAGGGCGTCCATACGCACGCTGATGGACAGGGATTGACGCCGCGCCAAAACAGCATCGGCACCATCGGCTCCGGCCTTGATAGCCGCGCCGATCAGATCATTGAGTAGGTTTTCATCCATGGCCCATTATCACCCAAGCGGTAGGGTCACGGCAAGGAAAAGGCTCAGGGATCTAAATCGCGTAAAACAGCAAAACCACAATAGCGAACAGGAACCCGACCCAGGTCAGGAGCGTGCCGCCCGCGCGGCCAATGGAGGTGCCTGCGCTCTGGCTGATCCCGACCGCATGGGCGACGCGGCCAATGACGAAAGCGCTGCCGAACAGATGGATGGCGAGGGGCGAGGCCTGAACCACGGCCAGCATGATCAAGGCCGCCATGCCCGGCCCGGCATATTCAGTGGCATTGCCAAAGGCCCGCACGGCTCGCACCAACTCTGGCACCCCGTCATCGCCAATCAGGACCTTATGCTTGGTCCTCTGCCGCACGACCTGCAAGGACAGAACCAGCAACACCAAAAGGGTCAAGGCCGTCCAAAGGGCCGCCGCCTGAGCCGATGTCGAAATGGGCATTCTTGCTCTCCGCGCCTTCAAAGCTGCCGGAGCATCTCATGATAGACCTTAATATCTTGCCAAAAAGAAACCCCCCAGCTCATCGCCGGGGGGCTTGGTCTATCGGCGCTTGGCAGACCTAGAGGTCGGCGAAGTCCTTTTTGCGGGGGCCGATATAGCCGAACAGATAGGCACCGACCTTGCGGATCTGGATCTCTTCGGACCCTTCGGTGATGCGGTAGCGGCGGTGGTGGCGATAGATGTGCTCGAAGGGCTTGTGGCGTGAATAGCCGATGCCGCCATGGACCTGCATGGCCCGGTCGGCGGCTTCGCAGACGAGGCGGTTGGCCCAGTAGTTACACATGGACACCTTGTCGGAGAGGCGCTTTTCCACTTCGGGCTTGGGCATCTGGTCCATTTCCCATGCGGTCTTGCGGATCAGGAGCCGCAGCATCTCGCACTGGGTGGCCAGCTCGACCAGCGGGAACTGGATGGCCTGATTGTCGGCCAATGGCTTGCCAAAGGGCTTGCGGGTGCGGGCATAGCGCACGCTCTGCTCGACGCAGTAGGTGGCGGCACCCAGCGACGAGGCGGCTTGGCGGATGCGGTTCTCGTGGACGAAGTGCTGAGCCAGCGCCAAACCTTGGCCTTCAGGCGCGAACATGGCGCTGTCGGGGACCCAGATGTTGGTGAAGCTGACGCGGGGGTGATCGGTGGGCATGTTGAAGGTCCACAGATATTCCTCGATCTTCACGCCCGGATCATCAGCAGGCACGAGGAAGCAGGTGATGCCGCGCGCGTCGCCATCCTTGCCCGAGGTGCGGCAGAACAGGGCGCAGTGGGTGGCAATATGCATGCCCGTCGTCCACATCTTCTCGCCATTGATCAACCAGCCCTCGACGCCGTCGCGGGTCTCACGCACAGCGCGGGTCTCCATGAACGTGGCGTCAGAGCCGTGGTCTGGCTCGGTCAGGCCGAAGGTCGGCTTGAACTTACCGGCCATCATCAGGGGGATCAGGGTGTCACGCTGCTCGGGCGTACCGAAATCGCGCAGCATCAGCACGAAGGGGTTGTTGCCGACGATGGAATGTTCGTTCTGAAGGTCGTTGTGCAGGCCCAGACCCTTGGCCGCCAGATGTTCGCGGATCACCGCCATCCAGAGGTTAGAGCCATCCTGTCCGCCAAACTCCTTAGGCAGGGCGAAGCGGAAGTGACCGGCCTTGTCGGCGAGGCTCTTGGCTTCGCGCAGAAGCTCTTCCCACTCGTGGCGCGGCAGACCCTGATTGTCCCAATCGGTGCGGGCATGTTCGCGGCGATGGTCAAAGAAACGCTCATTGTCGTCTTTGGCCTGAAGCGGCTTGATCTCGGCTTCGATGAAGGCATCGAGCACACCAAGATAGTCAACCAGTTCCTTGGGTAGGGCGAAATCCATGGGCGTTCCTCACATGTTTTTTTCTGTTGGCTGGAGTATGGGCGCCATAGACGGCGGCGATCAATAGTAACCCAAGGGAAGCTGTGCATTTGACGCAAACCAGTCCAAACCGTCCAACTTTCGAATTTTGGGAATATGTCACTAAAGGCTGTTGGCAGGGTCAGGCGGCCCTGCTATCTAAGCACTGTTCAGTTCGTGTCGGCGCGGCCCTGGGGATAGGGTCGTACTCCTCCGGCACTCCATCCTCCCCGAACGCGAAAGATCAAAAGATGAAGTTCAAAACCTTGACGGCCGTTGCCGTTCTCGCCCTTTCCGCGGCCAGCTCCGCCCTTGCTGCCACGACGGTCACTGCGACCCTTCAAGCCCCAGCCGCTAAGGCACGGGTCATTGCAGGCGGCGCGGTTTGGAACTGCGAAGGAACCGTCTGTGTTGCCACGGCGGCCCCGGACAATGTCGCTTCGACCAAGAGCTGCAAGGACCTGGCCAAGGCCGTTGGTACCGTCGTTGGTTACGCCTCCGCCAGCTTCAGCCTCGATGCTGAGAATTTGGCGAAATGCAATCTCAGTGCACGGCCTGCTGCGCACTGATTTTGATGGGGTCAGCCGGGTTGCTGGCCTCTCTACCCACTTTGGTTGGTTTTAACCCGCCGACCAGAGGTCTTCGAGCATTTGACTAGATCGGGCGGTCGCTGCAACGGCCGCCCGTTTTTTTGTGGGCTTGACCAAGACGGATCCCTTGGGCCAGACCGGACATCCGTAGCCCTTGCGAGTCTCAGATATGCTTTTAACGCCCGCAGCCACCCATCACTCTACCGTCATTCTGGGCGCTGAACCCGGCGCGGTCGCAGGCCTTTTGGAACTGGCACAAAGGGCCGCCGCCGAGGACCGAGGCCCTCTCATCGTGGTCACCCAATCGATCGAATTTGGTCCATCGACTGAGGCTGGGGATCGTTTGGACGTGCGCAGTTGGATAGACCGAGCCACCCGCACCCTGCTGTTTGTACAGGCCGAATTGGCCCGCCCCAACGGGGGACCTGTCGTCGCGACGGGCTCCGGCGTCTATCGGATCGCCCCCTGATCAAGTCTTTCGACGATTCAGCTTCTAGCTGAAACCGTGCTGTGAAGAGCTCTTTTTAACAAAAAGTTGCTTTTCCTTAACGGTTTTAGGGGCTAAACACGCCTTTGATCAATGCGGGGGACTACTGGATGAGAATGCGGACGCGAAACGTCCTTGCGGCCTTGACCTGCGCTCTTGGCGTGGCCTTGTCTCCTGTGGGCGGTGCCCAGGCTGAAGGCTATCTGCAATGCGTTCCCTTTGCCCGTACATTCTCCGGTATTCAAATCTTTGGTGACGCCTACACCTGGTGGCAGCAGGCCTCCGGCAAATATAATAAGGGCTTCGTGCCCAAGACCG
>CALFYB010000008.1 GCA_937952995.1 uncultured Caulobacteraceae bacterium | reverse complement strand
CGTTCCTGCGCGGCCCGGCGTGATCCCCTGATCCGCCCCGATCCCTAGGCAGAGGCCAAGCCCTGCCAGCATGACCGCAAAAAAGAATTGAACTCGTATCAAGCAACCCCCTACCCCGGCTTCGCCGGTACTTCCCCCAGAGGGGGAAGATTTATCGCTCTTAGATCTTCCCCCTCTGGGGGAAGTGGCCCAAAGGGCCGAAGGGGGTCTTCTCGTTGGTTCGCCGCCAAAAGGATCATGCTGATCACCCCATCCATATTGTTCAGCACTTCGGTCGCGGGAATGTGTAGGGTTTTGATGCCCTGAGTTGCCAACCACTGATCGCGGTAACGGTCTCTTTCGGGATGGTCACCTGTGTCATGAACCTTGCCATCGACTTCGACGGCCAAGGTTTTTTCGGAGCAATAGAAATCCAAAATAAACGGGCCGACGGGGTGCTGACGCCTAAACCGGAGCTGGCCTTGCAGACGTTTTCGGATTTGGATCCAAAGCAGCACTTCGGGCAGAGACATGTCCTGTCGCAGCGCTTTAGCCCGCCTGCGTGTGGGCTTGAGAGCATCCATAGGTAGATTATGTTTGCATCCGGTGCCCGATTCAACCCCCTACCCCGGCTTCGCCGGTACTTCCCCCAGAGGGGGAAGATTTAAGAACCCAGATCTTCCCCCTCCTCGCGTCATTGCGAGCGCGGCGAAGGGGGCGTTGTATGGGCCATCGCTTCGGTGAAAGTGTCTGGGTCCCCGCCTTCGCGGGGAAAACGGAAGGCAGAAAACAAGGCACCCTACCCCGGCAACCGCACCAGCGCCCGCAGGCCACCGAGCGGAGAGCGTGAGAGGGTGATGTCGCCGCCGTGGCCTCTGGCGACGTCGCGGGCGATGGCGAGGCCGAGGCCGACGCCCTTTTCGTTCTGGTTGCGGGCCTCATCGAGGCGGTTGAACGGACGGAAGGCCTCTTCATAGAGGTGTTCGGGGATGCCGGGACCGTCGTCATCAATGCAGATCTCGACGCCGCCGCTGGGCCGGGTTCGACCGGTCAGTTCGATCCGCGCGGCATGGCTGGCGGCATTCATGACCAGATTATCCAAGGCGCGCTTGAGGGCCATAGGACGGCAGACCACCTGCAGGTCCGGCTCGACGCTGAGGACGATCTCTACCCCGGCGCGGTCGGCATCGTCCTTCAAGGCCCCCAGTAGCTCTGACATTGAGACCGGTTCCAGCGCCTCGCCGCCCTGACCCCGGGCAAAGGCCAGATATTCGTCGATCATATGCTCCATTTCCGACAGATCGCGCTTCATGGCCTCGATGCGGTCGGAAGGCTCGGCCATGGCCAGTTCGAGCTTGAGACGGGTCAGCGGCGTTCGCAGGTCATGGCCAACGGCGGCCAGCATGACCGTGCGCTGGTCGATATGGCGCTGGATGCGGGCCTTCATGGCGATGAAGGCGGCGGCGGCTTGCCGGACCTCACGTGCGCCATAGGGCTTGAAGGTCGGCATATCACCGCCCCGGCCAAAGGCGTCTGCGGCCTCGGCCAAGCGCTCGATGGCGCGGACCTGATTGCGGATGAAGCCGACGGCGATACCGGTCAGCAGGATGGTCACGACGGTCATCCACAGGATGAAGATATGGCCCTGGGTGGCGAAGGCTCGGTCGCGCGGGGCGATGATGCGCAGGACGCCCCTTTCGGTCTGAACGCGGATATCGACATAGGCTGGATATCGGGTCGTATCGAACCAAAAGGGCACATCGAGCCGGTCATCGAGTGCGCGCTGCAAGGACCGATCGAGCGCAGCAAAGAGAGAAGGCCTGCGCCCTGTCGGTAGGACCCGGCCCTCTTGCAGGACAATGGACAGGCCCAAGGAGCGCTCGGCTCGGTCAGCGATCTTGGCAAGGGCCGAGGGCGAGGGATCGTCGCGATAGCTTTCCACCGCCCAAGCAATGTCACCCGACAGGCCCTCGGACAGGCGGCTGGTCACGGTCTCCCAGTGGGCATCGAAAAAGGCCCAGGTGATGACGATCTGCATGATCGCGACCGGCAGCACGATGATCAGCAGCGAGCGGCCAAACAGGCTTGTCGGCAACAGACGCTTGACGAACTTCACCCATGAGAGGGGTAGGCCGAGACGAAGACCCTTTTTCATGTGCCCGGTCCCGCCCTCAATCCGGTGCCAGCATATAGCCGACGCCGCGCACGGTCTGAAGATAGCGCGGGTTCTTGGGGTCGGACTCGATCTTTCGGCGCAGGCGCGTGACCTGAACATCCACAGCGCGGCCCGTGGCATCGGCTGTGTCACGGGCTAGGTCTAGGCGGTCGATGGCGAGGTTGGGAGACTGGGCCAATTGCTTGAGCAGTTGGGCTTCGGCCTCGGTCAGGCGCACGGGCTCTTCGCCCAAGAACAGCTCCGCGCGGTCCAGATCGAAGCTGCAACGGCCCAGCTTCAGCCGTTCTTGTCCCGTCGGTCTAGCATTGGCGCGGCGCAGAATGGCTTCGATCCGCAACAGCAGTTCCTGCGGCTCAAAGGGTTTGGAGAGGTAATCGTCGGCTCCAAGGCTAAGGCCCTCGATCCGGTCCTCGGGCAGTCCGCGCGCTGTGAGCATCAAGATCGGGGTTGCGGCGATGGCACCCGAACGGCCGCGCAGCCAGCGGGCGAGGGAGAAGCCATCCTCGCCGGGCATCATGACGTCGAATACCGCCAGATCGAAGTCCAGCGTGTCCAAAAGCCTGCGGGCGGCATGGGCATCTCGGGCTGCGGTCACGCGAAATCCGCTCCGCGCCAGATATTCCTTCAGCAGGGTTCGGATGCGATCATCATCGTCGACCACCAGCAGGTGGCGGTTGCGATTGGCGTCGCGGTTGGGAGAAACTGTCGTCATCGCGCGGCCCAACGCGCCATCTCAGCGCAGAACATCTGGTCCCACACCCTAGACAAATTGTCATCCGGTGCAATCAAACGGGTGAACAGGGCCGTGGGCATGATATGGGATCGCGCATGAGTATGGGGTTGGATTGACGCCGCACGGTCGGCAGCGTCTAATCCTATAGGTCTTTTATCGGAGTATGATTAGCAATGTCTCTTGTGCCTTTTGATGATCGCGACGGCTGGATCTGGCTGGATGGGGAATTTGTGCCCTGGCGCGAGGCACAGGTACACGTACTCACCCACGGCCTGCACTATGGCTCGGCCGTGTTCGAAGGTGAGCGCATGTATGGCGGTGAGATCTATCTGCTCACGGAACATACCAAGCGCCTGTTTCGCTCGGCCGAACTGCTCGATTTCGAAATCCCCTTCACGGTGGAAGAGATTGATGCGGCCTGTATCGAAGCCTGCACCCGCAACGGCCTGACCGATGGCTATATTCGCCCCATTGCCTGGCGCGGGTCCGAAGTGATGGGCGTGTCGGCTCAGGCCAGCAAGATCCATGTTGCCATCGCGGCGTGGGATTGGCCCAGCTATTTCAAGCCTGAAGAAAAGGCCAAGGGCATCCGCCTTGGCCGCGCCAAGTACCGGCGTCCGGCCCCCGATACGGCCCCCATCGAATCCAAGGCGGCGGGGCTCTATATGATCTGCACCATATCCAAACATGCCGCCGAGCGCGAAGGCTATGCCGATGCCCTGATGCTCGACTATCGCGGCTATGTCGCCGAGGCCACTGGTGCCAACATCTTCCTCGTGCGCGACGGCGTGATCCACACCCCAACGCCCGATTGCTTCCTCAATGGCCTGACCCGGCAGTCGGTGATCAAGCTGGCCAAGATGCGCGGCTTTGAAGTGGTAGAGCGTCACATCCTCGAAGAGGAACTGCCGACCTTCAGCGAAGTGTTCATCTGCGGCTCTGCGGCTGAGGTCACGCCCGTGGCTGAGATCGGCGAGTTCACCTACAAGCCGGGCAATATCTCTTTGTCGCTGATGGATGACTATGCCCGCATGGTCCGTCGCGAGCCTATGGATATCTAGGGTCTAAAGTACGGGATTGCTCAGCGGCCGCCTTTGTTTTCGCAAAGGCGGCCGTTTTGCGTCGGGCCTCAGATGAGCCAGGTTTGAGGGCGCGGATAGGGCTTGCCCTGAGCCAGATAGATCAGGCCGACCACACAGCGCAGAGCAAAGAACAGGCTCAAACCGCACAGGATCGCTGCGCCCAAGATGACGGCAGGGATGCCGACCAGCAGGATCGAGAGTGGGATACCAATTCCGATCATGGCCAAGGCAATGACCGCCCAGCCAAAGAATATCCAGAAGGTCCGGATCTGGAACACATAGTGGCTGCGCAACAGGGCCGACGGTGTGTCGCGATTGGCATAGGCCAAGACCAGCCCGATCAGGACCGGGAAAAAGGTCGGCAGCAGTAGGAACAGCACATAGGTGATGCCCGCAATCATCCGGTCATCGTTAAGCAACGGCTGAGGTGCAGCTTGAGGCTCTGGTGGGGTGGAAAGGTCGGTCATGTCTCAGTTTCCCATTTCGACGCCCATCGTCCTCCGAACCGCAGACAAGATCAAATTACGTCTTTGTCAGACTTGAGAACCGTCAAAATCAGGGAAAAGGCCGCAGAAATCGCATTCCTATAATTCTTGACGCGAGGTCAGTCTTTCCTATCCCCGCGAACTGTCTATCTTGGTGAGCAAGGAACAACAGGATGTCGTCCCGACAAGGGACCGGCACCATGGGCAGGAGGCTAATAGCCGTGAATTTCGATTATTCCGACGATCAGAAATTTTTGAAGAACGAGGCGCGCAAGTTCCTCGAAGGCAACTGCACCGCGGCCCATGTGCGCAAGGTGCTGGACAATGCCGACCTGTCCTATGATGCCGACCTCTGGAAGGGTGTGGGCGCTCAAGGCTGGCTCGGTGCCGCTATCCCTGAAGAACATGGTGGTCTGGGTCTTGGCCGGGTTGAGCTTTGCGCCATTGCTGAAGAGCTGGGCCGGGCCTGCGCGCCGATCCCCTTTGCCTCAACGGTCTATTTCCTCGCTGAAGCGCTGATGCTGGCCGGTTCTGATGCCCAGAAGGCCAAGTGGCTGCCTAAGATCGCGGCTGGCGAACTGATCGGTGCGTTCGCGACCTCCGAAGGTCCAGGCGTGGTCAATGCGGCCAACCTGCAGGCCAATGTTGTTGGCGGCAAGCTGACCGGCACCAAGATCCCTGTCACCGACGGCGACATTGCCGATCTGGCCGTCGTGCTGGCCAATGAAGGCGGCAAGCCCGCCCTGTTCCTAGTCGAGTTGGCCGGCGCTGGCGTGACCCGCGAGACCCTCAAGACCCTCGATCCAACCCGCAGCGTGGCCAAGATCACCTTCAGTGGTGCGGCTGCCGAGCGTTTGGGCGATGCGGGCGACGGCTTTGCCCTGACCGAGGCGGTGTTCGACCGCGCCGCTGTCCTGTTGGCCTTCGAGCAACTCGGTGGCTCTGACCGCTGCTTGGAAATGGCCAAGGACTACGCCATGGACCGCTATGCCTTTGGCCGCACCATCGCGGGCTATCAGGCGATCAAGCACAAGCTGGCCGACATCTATGTGAAGAACGAACTGGCCCGCTCGAACGCCTATTTCGGGGCTTGGGCCCTGAATGTCGGTGCTGCTGAACTGCCGATTGCGGCGGCTGCGGCCCGCGTGGCCTCCAGCGAAGCCTACTGGTTCGCCTCCAAGGAAAACATCCAGACCCACGGCGGCATGGGCTACACTTGGGCGGTGGATTGCCACCTCTATTATCGTCGCTCGCGTCAACTGGCCCTCGTGGCCGGGGCCCCCAAGGTCTGGAAAGAGCGTCTCGTTCAGCAACTGGAACGTCGTAACGCGGCCTAGTCGCCGCGCTTAGACGACCTATCTCATCCTCAAATTCCGGCGCTGCCTATTGTGGTCCAGCGCTAGCCTCAAAAGACCGGAGACCATCATGGACTTCAACGATTCCCCCGAAGAAGCCGCCTTCCGCATCGAAGTGCGCACCTGGCTCGAAGCCAATGCTCCTAAGAAGGTCGACACCAAGAAGATGTCGGAACCTGAGCTTTTGAAACTGGCCAAGGCTTGGCAAGCGACCAAGGCTGCGGCGCGTTTCACCTGCATGACCTGGCCTGAGGCCTTGGGTGGCCGCGGTGCCACGCCAATCCAGAACGTCATCTATAACCAAGAAGAATCCAAGTTCGACGTGCCACGCGGCTTCTTCGACATCGGTCTTGGCATGTGCGTTCCCACCGTCATGGCCTTTGCCAATGACGAGACCAAGCAGCGCTTTGTGGCTCCGGCTGTGCGCGGCGAGGAAATCTGGTGCCAGCTGTTCTCTGAACCCTCTGCCGGTTCTGACGTCGCAGGCCTGCGCACCCGCGCTGTCAAGGATGGCGATGATTGGGTGATCAACGGTCAGAAGGTCTGGACCTCGGGTGCGCACTATTGCGATTTCGGTATCCTGCTCGTCCGCACCAACCCTGATGTGCCAAAGCACAAGGGTCTGACCATGTTCTGGATCGACATGAAGGCCCCAGGCGTCGAAGTCCGTCCAATTCACCAGATGTCGGGCGGCTCCAACTTCAACGAGGTCTATTTCACCGACCTGCGCGTCAGTGACAGCCAGCGCCTCGGCGCTGTGGGCGACGGCTGGAAGGTCGCGCTCGTCACCTTGATGAACGAGCGTCTGGCCGTTGGTGGCTCGACCGGCCCGAACTATGGCGAGATCATGGATCTGGCCCGCAGCACGGTCACCGAGGACGGCAACGCCCTGTCCAACGACGCCTTCCGTGAAAAGCTGGCCGACTGGTATGTGCAGGCTGAAGGTCTGAAGCTGACTCGCTTCCGCACCATGACCGCCCTGTCGCGCGGCCAGACCCCTGGACCCGAAAGCTCGATCGGTAAGATCATTTCGGCCAACCAGCTGCAGGACCTGTCGAACGCGGCAATGGAAATGGAAGACCAGTTCGGCATCATCACCGACACGGCCATTGCACCCATGGAAGCTGCCTTCCAGCAAAGCCTGATGTGGGCCCCTGGCCTGCGCATCGCCGGTGGTACCGACGAAATCTTGAAGAACATCATCGCCGAACGGGTTCTTGGCCTGCCGGGCGATGTGCGCGTCGACAAGGACGTGGCCTTCAAGGACATGCCAACCGGACGATAAAGACGATCCCCGGCCCAGCCGAGGCGTCCCCTTTTGGGGGATGGTCAAGGATCGCTGGCGCTTCCCTTGAAGGGGGCGTCAGCGTCTTGGGCCGCCTTAGGCCTCTAAAGGCCCTCGTCCAGCAGGGCGTTTGTGGCCCCTTCGATGCGGATCTGCATCTCTTTCATAAACTCACCACGGCGCAGGCCTGCAGGAATCGGTTCGAGAAATTCGAACACGACCGTTCCCGCATGTTTGGCGATGCCCTTGGCAGGCCAGTGGACGCCCGAATTGGTCGCAATCAGCGTGCAGGGCAGGTTGAGGTCGCGATAGAGCGCCGCCACGCCCGGCTTATAGTCCGGTTCTGCGCCGGGGGCCTTGCGCGTGCCTTCTGGGAAAATCACCAACTGACGCTCATGGGTGAAGCGCTCTTGCGCATCAGAGACCATCTTGCGCAGGGCCTTGGCCGCAGCCCCCCGATCAATCCAGATCATGGTCGCCTTCATCGCATGCCAGCCGAACAGCGGGATGTAGGTCAATTCGCGCTTCATAACGAAACAGACATCGGGCAGGACCACAAAGGGCACGATGGTGTCGAGCATGCCCATATGCTTGCCCGCGATCAGAGCCGCGCCGGTTGGGATATGTTCGCGGCCCCGAATCTCAATCCGTATGCCGGTAATCCACCGCAGGCCAAACAGCATGACATGGGCCCAAACCCTCAGGCACCGTGCCATGAAGCGACGCGGAAACACCAAGAGCGGCAGGTAGGCTGTGCCTAGGACGGCGGTCCAGAAGAAGAGCCAGATCGTGAAAAATATGGACCGGATCAGGGTCAAGACGTCTCGCCTCCAGCGGGCTTGTTGGGAACGACTCGATCCTCTTCCTTAGGCCCAAGGCTGATGAAGGCCTCGCGCGACAGGATCGCCAAGTACTTGTTGTATTCCATGATCATGCGCTTTGCACTAGGGGCCGTGCGCCACCAGTGCTTGGCGGCGAGATCATCGGTCTTGACGGCATAGGGGGTCAGCTTCACGTCCGGCAGGGCGGCATGCAGCTCCAGCAGGCTGCGGGGCATGTGATAGTCGGAGGTGACGACGATCAGGCTCTGATAGCCCTTGGCCTTGACCCAAGCGGCGGTCTCGGTGGCATTGCCCAGCGTGTCAGCCGCCTGAAAGCCTAGATCGACACAGCAGTCATAGATACGGCGGGTGGCCTTGGCGACGCCGCGAATATCATCGCGGGTGGCTTCGCGATTGACGCCAGAGACCAGCATGCGCTGGGCCTTGCCCTCTTCCAACAGCTTCATCGCCTCGCGGATCCGGTCCGTGGAAATGCCGGTGAGGGCCACGATCCCATCGGCGCTTTCCGGCTCTGCCGCTGGCGTAAAGGCGTCAACCCGAGCAGAAAAGGCCAGAAGGCCCGTCGCCCAGATCAGGATCAAGATGAAGAATAGCGCAAGACTTCTCATGGCATGGCCTTGATCAGGCCAAGGGCCGTGACCCGCGCGGCAATGGCGGCAACCAAACCGGCGATCAACGGGCTGGGCAGGGTCACAAGCAGGTCAAGCCAGCGAATAGGCAGCACGGGTATCAGGCCATAGCCGCCACCGAGCAGCCTGATGGCTGCGGCCACCACCGCTGCCGCTCCCCCGCCCAGAAACCCCGCCAGCGCGGCCATCGCGGCAAAACGGGTTTGAAACAGATTGGCGATGAAGCTGTCGGTCGCTCCGGTAAGGTGCATGATCTCGACCACATCATGTCTGGCAGAAAGCCCCGCTCGCGTCGCAAAGGCAATCACAGAGGCGGCGGCAAGCGCCATGAGCGTAAATAGGCTGACTGCCGCGATCCTGGCGATCTGTCCAGCGTGGATAATGTCCTGCATCCACAGACTATGATCATCGACGGTCGCATCGACACCGGCGGCCTTTAAGGCGTTGTCCAGGGCCTTGGCGCTGGCGGGATTGGTAGGGTCCAGTTCGACGGTGACCAGACGCGGGACCGGCAAGTCTTCTATGATGCCATCCTTGCCCAGCCATGGCTCGAGCAGGGCTTCGGCCTTGGCGCGTTCGAGGACCAACGCCTGCGCGACCCCCGGCGTTCCGGCCAAAGCCTCTGCGGCGCGACTGGCGGCCATATCGGGGGACTCGCTGCCTTTGGTGCGAATGATCACGGTGGCCGAGCCTTGCAACTGATTGGCCCACCCTTGCGCTGCACGATCAGCGCTCATCGCAAAGATCGCGGTTGCGCAGGCTAAGAAGCATAGGACGGCAACCACAAAGACCAAGGCCCCATCATGGGCCTCTTCGTGTGGCAGAAGGGCGGCGGGTTTCCAGCGCTCGGGGTTGAAGGCCATGCTCATGGCCCTTCATCCTCTAGGCGGTCCTCGTCGGATAGGGTCAAGGGACGACGATAGACGAACTCTGGCTCGCCGCTGGCGACCAAGCCAAGATCATCGGCGGGATCGTCCTCTATCGCCTCAATGAGTGGCGAGGTCAGGCGGCCGCTCTCGATATTGAAGGCTGGCATGCCAGAACTGGTGACCAGATCCAGATCATGGCTGGCAATCAACACCGTCGTCCCCAGCCGATTCAATTCGGAGAACAGCTTTAGAATTCTCTGGCCCATTTCCTGATCGAGATTGCCGGTAGGCTCATCGGCCAAGATAATCTCGGGACGCGCCACGACCGCGCGCGCAATGGCCAGCCTTTGACGTTCGCCGCCGGAGAGGGTTTCAGGCATGGCGTGCATTTTGGCGCCCAAGCCAACCCACTGCAAGAGCTCAGCAATATCTGATCGATAGGTCGCTGGCTTTTGACCGGCAAGGCGCATGGGCAGGGCGACATTGTCGAAGACCGACATGTGCTCCAACAGATTCATCTCTTGGAACACGACCCCGATCCGACGCCGCAAGAAGGGCAGGTCCTTGCGTTTGGCCCGGCCTATATCTTGACCAAACAGCTCTATACGTCCCCGTGACGGGCGGTGGGCCAGATAGATCAATTTGAGCAAGGAGCTCTTTCCGGCTCCCGATGGACCGGTCAGGAAATGAAAACTCCCGGCCTTTAGCTCGAAGCTCAAATCCTGTAGTGTTTCAGGAGAACGACCATAGCGTAGCCCTACGCCATCAAATCGAACGATGGTTTCAGTCTGATCTCTGTCGGCGAGTTCTATCAAGGGGCACGCCAGCGCTTCTGGACAGAGTGGCGGAAATGGGCAACGTCGCTAGGTCGACCATTGGAGCTTCCGATTCGACTGCCATGATACTGACCTGTCCCGCCTGCGCTACCAGCTATTTCGTTGACGATGCCAAGATTGGCAACGAGGGACGGACTGTGCGCTGTGCATCCTGTGGTGAGCGTTGGTTAGCCAGGGTGCCGCAAGAGGACGACGCACCTGCGCCGGTCGTCACCGATGAGCAGCGGGCCGAGAGCGCGGCTGTGCGGCGGGCACAGCGTCAAAAGGAAGCTCAAGAGGCCGCCGAGGCTGCCGCAGCCTCTGAAGAGCAGCCCATCCTCTTTTCCTCACAGGCGCGCAGTCGCAAAAAGTCAGGCCCTAAAATTTCGCCGACGCTCATCACAGCCGCTATGGCCGCTGTGGTTGTGGCCCTGCTTGCCGCAGCGGTCGTCATGCGTGCGGATGTGGTGCGGATATGGCCTCAGTCAGCCAGTGCCTTTGCTCTCGTTGGCCTTGCCCCAAACCCGACGGGATTGGCGCTCGAAGGCATTAAGGCCGATCGTATTCTCAAGGACGGCCATGCGGCCCTGTCGGTCACCGGTGCCATTCGCAATGTCTCGCACAGCGCTCTGATCGCGCCGCCGCTGCGTATTTCCTTGTCAGACCCTGCCGGAAAGACCTTGGCCGTCCAGATTGCTAAACCCGATGGGGTGACCATACCGGTCGGGGCGGTGCGCTATTTTGCAGTTTCGATCATCGATCCTCCCGCTCTTGCACGGGACATGGATGTTGATTTCGTCCTCGATAAGCCTGTTCAAACCGCTCCCGCAGTCCATGCGCCTGCTGAAAAGCCCGGTCCTTCCGCCGCTGAAGCCCCTCACGAGGCGTCTGCCGATGGTGCGGCCAAGGACGTCAAGCCGCTTCCGGCTGATTCGCCTTACGCGCTGCATGACACCGAGGGTGCGGCAGGCGAGGCCCATGGTGGGTCACCCAAACTGGCTGTTGAAAAGGCACCGGCGGTTAAGCCCCCAGTTGGCAAAACCCATTCGGCCAAGTCTGCTGCCCACGGCCATGAGTGATAGGGCTGAGCCGGTTATGCTGCTGTCGGCGGCCGATGTGGCGTGCCACGTGGCTGATCTAGCCAAAATGATCGCGCCTCGCATTACGGATGAGACCGTGGTGGTCTGCCTGCTGACGGGAGGCATCTGGTTTGCGGCGGACATGACGCGGGCCCTATCGGACCTCGGCTGTAATCCCCTGTTTGATGCGCTTTGGCTGTCTTCCTACGGGGATGAGACACGCTCCAGCGGCTCTGTCCGCATTGAGGCGGGCCTGCAAAGACCTGTTGAGGGCAGACAGGTCCTGCTTCTTGATGATGTTTTCGACACGGGCCTGTCCCTGTCCGAGGCCGTCAGGATCGTCAAGGAAGCCGGGGCCGCTGAGGTCTTGAGCGCCGTCTTCGCCCGCAAGCCTTGGCCCACGCAGCGGGCGATGGAACCTGACTTTGTCGCTTGGGAAGCCCCCGCCCGGTTCCTTGTCGGCTATGGGATGGATGATGGCGGCCGCCTGCGCGGCCTCTCCGGCATAGCCGCGCTAGACGCCTAACCGTTCAGCCAAGGGGCCATGGGTTCGCGGGCCAGCATCTCTTCATAGGTCGGACGCGGACGGATCACCGCATAGCGGTCGCCCTTGACCAGAACCTCCGGCACCAGAGGCCGGCTGTTATATTCACTCGACATGGCCGCGCCATAAGCCCCGGCCGATAGGAAGGCGACCAGATCACCGGCCCCGAGGGGTGGCAAATCGCGGTCGCGGGTGAAGGTGTCGCCCGTCTCACACACAGGGCCAACCACATCATAGGTCACAAGGCCTGCATCCTTGGCCGGTTCGTTCAAGGGGCTGATGGCGTGATAGGCGTCATACATGGCTGGGCGGATCAGGTCGTTCATGCCAGCATCGAGCACTAGAAATTTACGGCCTTCGGGGCGTTCGTGCACATGGATGACTTGCGACACCAGCACCCCGGCATTGGCGGCGATCATGCGGCCGGGCTCGAAGGCCAGCTGGACATTGAGGCCGTGGGTGGCTTCGGCGACCATAGCGGCAAAGGCTTCGGGGCCCGGCGGCGTCGGCTGATGGAAATAGGGAACACCAAGGCCGCCGCCGAGGTCCAGCCGCTCGACCTTGTGGCCATGCTGGCGCAGATTTTCGACAAGCCCGCGCATCTTGGCAAAGGCCTCGCGCATTGGGGTCAGGTCGGTGATCTGGCTGCCAATGTGACAGGCGACGCCCGCCGCATGGATTGAGGGCAGGGCTTCGGCCTTGGCATAGAGCCTTAAGGCCTCTGCGAAGGAGACCCCGAACTTGTTTTCGGACTTGCCGGTCGCGATCTTGGCATGGCCCCCAGCGCTGACATCAGGATTGACCCGGATGGCGATGGCTTGGCGCTTGCCCAGGCGAGCGGCGACCTCGGCCAGCAGGTCCAGTTCAGGCTCGGACTCGACATTGATTTCGCAGACCCCGGTCTGGACCGCAAAAGCCAGCTCCGCCGCCGTCTTGCCGACGCCGGAAAAGACGATGCGTGACGGCGGGATGCCCGCAGCCAGAGCGCGGCGGACTTCGCCTTCGGACACGGTATCGGCCCCGGCTCCTTGGGCGGCGAGGGTGCTTAGGACCGAAAGGTTCGAGTTGGCCTTGACCGCATAGGCCACCAGAGGCTCACCGACGCCAAGGCCCTTGAAGGCGTCTTGGAAGACGTTGAAGTGGCGTTCCAGCGTGGCGGAGGAATAGACATAGACCGGCGTGCCGACGGCCTTGGCGATGGCCGAAAGGGCCACGCCCTCGCACCAAAGCTCGCCGTCGCGATAGTCGAAATGATCCATGGGGTCTCTGTCTGGGCTCTAAATCAGTTTGGGGTCGCAGGCGGTGCAGCTTCGATCTCTTGCGGCGTCACCGGCTGGGGCGTCACGACCTTAGCTTCGGCGGCCTTGGCGGCAGCGTCAGCCTCGGCCTGTTTCTTGGCGGCATAGGCAGCCTTGGCCTCTGCCCCGAACAGGGGCGCGGGCTGATCCAGCTTGCCCTGCTTGCCGCAGGCGCTGACCATCAATAGGCCCGCAGCGGCCAGCACAGCGAGGATCGGAGTGGCGAGGGGGCGGCGGATCATGCGAGCAGGTCCTTCCAGCGTTGGATTTGAGCCCGTACCTGATCGGGCGCGGTGCCGCCGTAGCTGCGACGGCTGGCGGCGGAGGCGGCGGGGGTCAGGACCGCATAGACCCCATCGGTAATGCGGGGCTCTAGCGCCTGAAGGTCGGCCAAGGGCAGGTCGGCTAGGCCCAGGCCCAAGCCCTCGGCCCGCTTGACGGCGGCGCCGGTGACATGGTGGGCGTCGCGGAAGGGCATGTTCAACTCGCGCACCAGCCAGTCGGCAAGGTCCGTAGCCGTCGAATAGCCAGACCCGGCAGCGGCGGCCATGCGATCCTTGACCGGCTCCATGTCGGCGACCATGCCGGTCATGGCCGCTAGCGCCAGATCCAGACTATCGAAGGCTTGGAACACCGGTTCCTTGTCCTCTTGCATGTCCTTGGAATAGGTCATGGGCAGGCCCTTCATGACCACGGTCAGACCGGTCAAGGCCCCCAGAATGCGGCCGACCTTGGCGCGGACCAGCTCGGCGGCATCGGGGTTGCGCTTTTGGGGCATGATCGACGAGCCGGTGGTGAAGGCATCGCTGAGCTTGATAAAGCCGAACTGCGGCGTCACCCACAGCACGATCTCTTCGGCCAGACGTGACAGGTGCACGGCGCAGATGCTGGCGGCGGACAGGGCCTCCAGCGCAAAATCGCGGGCCGCGACACTATCGAGCGAATTGGCGGTCGGCCGATCAAAGCCTAGCGCCTTGGCGGTCTGGAACCGGTCGATGGGGAAGGGCGAACCGGCCAGCGCAGCCGCGCCCAAGGGGCACTCATTCATCCGCTGGCGCGCATCGACAAAGCGCGAGGCATCGCGGCCGAACATCTCGACATAGGCCATCAGATGGTGGCCAAAGGTCGTGGGCTGGGCCGGTTGCAGATGGGTAAAGCCGGGCATCAGCGTGTCGGCATTGGGCTCGGCCTTGGCCACCAGAGCCCTTTGCAGGGCCTCGATCTGAGCGGCGGTACGATCACAGGTGTCACGCACCCAGAGCCTGAAATCTAGGGCGACCTGATCATTGCGCGAGCGGGCTGTGTGCAGGCGGCCCGCTGCTGGACCGATCAATTCGCGCAGCCGAGCCTCCACATTCATGTGGATGTCTTCAAATTCCTCTCGGAAAGGAAAGGTGCCGCTCGCGATTTCCGCTTCGATCTGCGACAAGCCGTCTTGAATTGCGGCCTCGTCAGCGCTTGAAATTACCCCGGTTGCGGCCAACATGGCAGCATGGGCCTTCGAGCCTGCCAAGTCTTGGGCTGCAAGACGTTTGTCGAAGCCGATCGAGACATTGATCGCCTGCATCAGTTCCGCCGGTTTGGCAGAGAACCGCCCGCCCCACATGGTCTGGCCGGTCTGTGCCTTCTGATCGGCGGGTGTGTCAGCAGAGTTAGAAGCCGCCGAGGGGATGTCAGTCATATGAGCACTATCCAAAATCCGCCGACAGAGGACGGGAACGGCAAACCTTCAGGGGCGGGCAAGCGTAGTCTGATGTCGTTAGCGATCGGCACCCTGATGCTGATCGGTGTTGCGTACATCCTATATGTCATCGTTAGCGCCTCGATCAAACCCAAGCAGGAGCTGGACCTGAAGGAATTTAAAACCGGGGCCCTTGCAAAGCTGGAGATTGTCGCCGAGCCGAGGCCGGTTCCGACCACCAGCTTCAAGGATGCGGACGGCAAGCCCGTGACCTTGGCTGATTTCAAGGGGCAGGTTGTGGTTCTGAACCTCTGGGCCACATGGTGCGGACCCTGCAAGGAAGAGATGCCGACCTTGGCCAAGCTCCAAGCCGCCTATGCCGCCTCGCCGTTCAAGGTGGTCGCCGTCAGTGTCGACAGTATCGACTATGACGATCTGGCCCGCTCGGACATTGCTAAGACCCCGCCGCTGGCCCTCTATCGCGACGCCAAATATGCGCTGGCCTTTGGTCTCAACCCGCGCCCTGCCGGTTTACCGACGACGCTAGTTATTGACCGCAAGGGCATGGAACGCGCGCGCCTCGAAGGTGGCGCGGACTGGTCGAGCCCTCAGGCGCGCGGTCTGGTCGAGGCCCTGCTGGCTGAAAAATGAGCCTGCCTGATCCGCAACACCTAGAGCCGATCACAGCGCGAGCCTGGCCGGCTGCCCGTCAGCGGCGGCTGGGCGACTGGACGCTCTATGCCACCGATGGCCACTCCTTGCGGATCAATTCCTGCTGGGTGTCGGGCGAGCCGGGTCTTGAGCTTGAGGCCGCGCTTGATGAGGTTGAGGCTTGGTATGCAGGGCAGGGACGGTCAGCCATTTTCAAATGTTCCTATGGCGCGGGCTCTGATGAGCCCTTGGCCAAGGCCCTGACGGAGCGGGGCTATGTCTGCGGCAAGGAGACCTTGGTAATGGTGGGGCCGGTCGTGGATGCGTCTGTTGATGCCGATGTGGCCGTCTCCTCGACGCTTGATGCGGTGTTTGGCACGGTCTTTGCGGCCACGGCGGCGGACCCCGCTGACAGCGCTGAGCGGCTTGCTGCCCTTGGCCGGATTGCCGATCCTCGGTTTTTTGCGAGGTTAGAGGTGGCCGGTCAGCCTGCGGCCATCGGTGCCAGCGCGGTTGAGGGCGATTGGGCGGGTATCTTTGGCATGCGCACGGCCCCAAACCATCGCCGCCAAGGCTATGCCGCCCGTATCCTGTCCACTCTTCTGGCCAAGGCGCGGCAGGCCGGCGCCAGCAAAGCCTATCTGCAGGTCGAAGCTGCCAATGTCGGTGCCATCCCCATCTATCAAAGGGCAGGCTTTGAGGTGGCCTATCGGTATTATTATTGGACGCGGCTGGCGGCCCATTGAGCCAAGACCACGCCCGATAGGGTCAGGGCACCGCCGACGATCTGCCAAGGCCCGATGGCTTCTGCAAACAGGATCCAGCCAACGACGGCGGCGATGACCGGCTGTATCAGCACGACCAGCGAGGTGATCGCGGTTGGCAGACGTCCTAGGGCCCAGGCAATGGAGCCTTGGCCCGCAACATGGACAAAGCCCAGTCCCAAACAAGCGAACCAGCCCAATGCCGTGGTTGGCCAGAGGGGCTCGTGCATGACAAGGGCAAAGACGATGAGGCAGGGCAGGGCCGCGAGGCTGGACCAAAACATCACCAGCGGCGCACTCAACGTCTGACGCGCCTTTCGGACCGCGAGAAAATAGAGCGCGTACCAAAAGGCTGTGCCGACCGCGAGGGCATCGCCCAATCCCGTATTGCGCCCTGATCCTGCGCTGGCGGCCCCGTGGGCAAGGGTGACGGCTCCGGTGATGGCCAGGACCAGTCCCGTCAGAAAGAGCCGCTGCGGGACCTCCTTGAACACTAGCCAAGCTAATGTGGTGACGACGATAGGCGTGAGGTTGGTTAGGACCGTGGCATTGGCGACGGTGGTGAAACCAAGGGCATAGTGCCAAAATCCAAGATCGGCCGCAAAGGCGAGCCCCGCCCAAACCGCCATGATCGGTGGCAGGGCCATGAGGCCCGAACCTTGAGACCCAGCGTCCCGTGCGCCGCTCTGCGCCAAGATGGCCAGTGCCGGTAAGGCAAAGGCCAGCCGCCAAAACCCTGTTGCGGCAGGGCCAGCAGAGCTCAGACGCACCAAGATTGGCGCAAAACCGATGATGCAAGCCCCCAGGATCAGGACCGCCATCGCCTTTCGGTAGGAAGCATGGGTCATCTGTTCTTTTTGGATCAAGCGGGCGCGGGCGTAAAGGCCGGTTGCCCCCTACCCCGGCTTCGCCGGTACTTCCCCCAGAGGGGGAAGAACTTAGGGATTTAAATCTTCCCCCTCTGGGGGAAGTGGCGCGCAGCGCCGAAGGGGGTCTTGTTTTATCTCGTCATTGCGAGCG
Source organism: uncultured Caulobacteraceae bacterium (assembly GCA_937952995.1). Lineage (GTDB taxonomy): Bacteria > Pseudomonadota > Alphaproteobacteria > Caulobacterales > Caulobacteraceae > CAISGS01. The sequence goes on along the minus strand of CALFYB010000008.1, from coordinate 5,644 downwards.
CAGCGAAGCAACCTAGGGGGCTGACGCGGACTTGAGTTGATGTTCCCCTGGGTTGCTTCGGCGCGATGCGCCTCGCAATGACGCGGGTCTTCGCCCGTCGAAGCACGAGGAAGCTCCCTAAACCCGCCGCAGGAACGTCACCTGAGCCGCGCCATAGGTGCGGTTGTCCAAGATCTCAAAGCCCTCAACCGTCACCGGCGGCTCATCGGCGGCCCGTTCCCAGACGCAGATGGCACCAGCGGCGAGCCAGCCGCCGGACAGGAGACCGCTGAGCGCCTTTTCGCCAAGGCCCTTGCGGTAGGGTGGGTCCAGGAAGGCTAGGTCGAACGGCTCGCCATCTCCCGCAGGCTTGGCACCCAGGTCGGTGCAGTCGCGGCGATGGATGCGGGTGGCGCCGAACAGGCCCATCGCGTCAGCATTTTCACGGATCGCGCCTCGCGCGTCCGGATCGGTCTCGACAAACAGGCAATAGGCCGCGTCCCGCGATAGGGCTTCAAAGCCCAACGCGCCAGACCCTGCAAAGAGGTCAATGACCCGCAGGTCCACCAGACCCGGCGACCAGTCGGCATGTTCCAGAATATTGAACACAGCCTGACGTGCGCGATCCGAGGTCGGGCGCGTGGCCTCGCCCTCGGGCGCTATCAGGACCTTGCCGCGAAACCGTCCAGCGACGATACGCAGGGCCAAGGTCTAGTGCTGGCTTTCCGGCAGGGTGACCACGATGCCGTCCAAAGCGTCGGACATCTTGATCTGGCAGGACAGGCGCGAGTTGGGCTCAACGTTCTCGGCGAAATCGAGCATGCTCTCTTCCATCGCCGAAGGCTTGTCGAGCTTGCCGACCCATGCTTCGCCAACATAGACGTGGCAGGTGGCGCAGGCGCAGGCCCCGCCGCAGTCGGCGTCAATGCCGGGGACGTTGTTCTTGACGGCGGCTTCCATGACGGTCAGGCCAGCCTTGGCCTCAACCACGTGTTCGGTGCCGTTATGTTCAACAAAAGTGATCTTAGCCATAAGCTTCCTCGCGCGGCAGACGGGTTAGACCGCTACCTGTTTCATAGAAATGGACATATCGACAAGTTTGTCTCGTGCAACAGGTTTTTGCGAAGCGACCAACTGTTTTCCGGCCATAAACTCTGGCGCGGCATTGACGGCCTCGACGGCTTGGATGCAGCCCTGCTTGAGATGGAACACCGCGAACTTGGCAGTGTCTGGGTCGCCTCGGATCAAAATCTCGTCGGCATCGAAGGGCATGCCAGCAATTTGGAGCTTCAGATCGAACTGATCAGACCAGAACCAAGGCACTTCGGGCGGCGGCAAGGGGCGGCCCGTGACCGCGCAGGCAACGGCCTTGGCCTGTTCCAGAGCATTGGGAACGCTTTCGAGGCGCACGCTGCGGCTATAGAGCGGCATCGGGCGCTGGGTCAGGTCGCCCACCGCAAAGATGGCGGGATCAGAGGTGCGGGCGGCCAGATCAACGACCACGCCATTGTTGCATTCCAGCCCTGCGGCCTTGGCGATTTCGTCATTGGGAATCGCGCCAACCCCGACCAGCGCCGCATCACAGGCGATGGTCCGTCCATCTGCGAGCTTGACGCCGGTCACCTGTCCTTGGTCGCCAACAAAGGCCTCGACCCCGGCGCTGAGTTCGAAGGTGACACCTCGCGCTGCATGATAGGCTTGGAAGAAGCTGGACAGCTGCTCGCAGGCGACGCGGGCCAGTACGCGGTGTTCGCGTTCAATGATCACGGCCTTGGCGTTCAGGCTGATGGCCGAGGCTGCGGCCTCCAGACCAACATAACCGCCGCCCACGACGGCCAAGGTCTTGCCGACACCCAATGCGGTCTTGAGCTTTTCCGCATCCGCCGCCGTGCGCAGCTCCATCACGCCCTTAAGGTCTGCACCCGGGATGGTCAGGCGGCGCGCCCGAGCGCCCATAGCCAGAACCAGCACGTCATAGGCAATGGGATCGCCCTCTGAGACGGCAACCGTCTTAGAGGCCCGGTCAATGGCCACAGCATGGACGCCGAGGCGAAGGTCGATATTGTTTTCCGCGTAAAATTCGAGCGGCTTCAGCGCCAAGGATTCCGCCGTCGCCTCACCCTTGAGCCAAGCCTTGGAGAGGGGCGGGCGCTGATAGGGCGGCAGGGGTTCTTCACCGACGAGCGTAATGGGTCCAACAAAACCATATTGGCGCAAGAAGGCCGCCACGGAGCCGCCGCCATGGCCAGCACCCAATATGACGACCCGTGTCTGCGGGTCCATTGCCTCTTGATCACTCACTGAAACCCAATCCCCGACGGCGTTCTGTCTTTGACGTCAAATATGGCTGCACCTTGGTCTACTGGCAACCGGCCTTGGCTGCGGCAAAGGCATTCAGGCTGGGATTAGTGAAGCGCCCCCTACCCCGGCTGCGCCGGTACTTCCCCCAGAGGGGGAAGATTTGCTTTTTTAGATCTTCCCCCTCTGGGGGAAGTGGCCCGAAGGGCCGAAGGGGGCCTTGTTCTCTCTACGCGCCATCACGAGCGCAGCGAAGCAACCGAGCGGTCTGACGCGGACCAGAGCGGATGTTGCCCTAGGTTGCTTCGCTGCGCTCGCAATGACGCGGAAAAGATCTCTCAATCCGCCCCTATTCCGTTTTCCCCGCGAAGGCGGGGATCCAGAACCCGTAACACCGCATGGAATCGACCCGCTGGATCCCCGCCTTCGCGGGGAACGCGGATGAGAAGATGGGTGCGACTTCCTCGTCCTTCGAAAGGCTCAGCACGAGGAAGTGGTCCGTGTGATGGCCTTGCTAATCCGCAGGCGTCCGCACGGTGAAACCTTCGGCCTTGAGGCGTGCTAAGATTCCGTTTTGGGCCACGAGCGGACGGACGCTGGCGATCATCAGGGTTTTGCCGGGTTGGTCTAGGGCATCCTTGATCAGTTTGATTTCAGACTGATAGGCCTTTTCACGAAGATTTTTCACTTCACCAAGGGAATAGATGCATTCGTCCGCGCCGGTTGACTGGGTCCCGCGCAAGAACTCTGCGGTTTGGCCATCGGCCCAGGCGGCAGCCACCTGACCGACCGTCTTAATATTATGGTCCACACTGCTGACGAAGCCGTCAAAACACTGAATTTGCTGGGCGTCTGGCATGGTCATGATCGCCGTCGCTATGGGGAGTGCCGAGGTCATGGAGGCGGACCGAATCTTAACCTTGGCCTTTTGAGCCAGCGTGGCCATGTCGCCATAGGGCTCGGCCCATCGCCCGATTTTCTTCGCGCGTCCAGCAATCGACAGACCGGCAAAGGTTGGCTTCAAGGTTGAGGTTTTTAGGTCGGTCGTTCGATAGGCTGTGGGCAGATGCTCATAACGCTCAACGACCTGTGCCGGTAGGATCTGATCGAGCGTTCGGTTGCCATCATTGGTAAATTGTTTGCGGTACTTGATCGCAAACCGGATCGCTTCGCCAAGGCCGACGCCAACGCCAGACGGTAGGATCAGGCTGTTGGCCCCTTTTAATATCTGTTCTGTCCGGGTCCTGTCCCAGACCATCTTCTCGGGTATGAAATAGGGCACCGCCATGATCCAGACCTCGGAATCAGCATCGGATACCCGCCAAAAGGCTGGGCCGGGATAGCGGGCGGTGACGACGAGCTCTTCGACGATCGCGTTGGGATCATCGACCGGGGCTGTGGTCTGGGCAGAGGCTATGGTGGTGGTCGAAGCCAGCAAAAGGGCGGCGAATAGCGGGGCTGAGGGCACAGGTAGGCGCATAGGTTTATCCCATGTGAAGTTGTTATGTCCCTTACTGTTACCCTAGGGGCAAAATTGTGGCTCGTCATTCGGAAAGTGAGCTTCGGTCGGAATCGGCATAGTTTATGTGACCGTCCTAGAGAGCACCCATGGCCATTCGCCGCCTTCCCAACGAGACCGTCAATCGCATCGCCGCGGGCGAGGTGGTGGAGCGGCCTGCCAGTGCGGTGAAGGAGCTGGTCGAAAACGCGCTCGACGCCGGAGCTAAGCGGATTGAAATTCAGGCCGATCAGGGCGGCTTGACCCGCATCTTGGTGGCCGATGATGGCAGTGGCCTATCGCCTGAGGACCTTGCCTTGGCTGTCGAGCGTCATGCGACGTCCAAGCTGGTGCCCGATGCGGACGGTGACTGGGACCTGCTCCATATTCTGACCCTCGGCTTTCGCGGTGAGGCCTTGCCGTCTATCGGCTCAGTGTCGCGCTTGACCCTGTCGTCGCGGGCCAGAGGGGCGGCCGATGCCTTCTCGCTCAGCGTTGAGGGCGGGGCCGTGGGCCCTGTGCAGCCCGCCGCCTTTCCCGGCCCTCACGGCGCGCGGGTGGAGGTGCGGGACCTATTCTATGCCACACCCGCCCGCCTGAAGTTCATGAAGTCCGAACGGGCCGAATCCATGGCCATTGCTGACGAGATCAAGCGTCAGGCCATGGCCCATGAGGATGCCGCCTTCAGCCTAGACCTAGATGGTCGCCGGACCTTGCGCCTCGCTGCCGAGGACAAGGGCGACCAAGGCCGTTTGGCACGCTTGGCCGCGATCTTGGGGCCAGAGTTCGAGGCCAATGCCCTGTTGCTCAATCAGGAGCGCGAGGGCGTGCGGCTGTCGGGCTATTGCGGCCTGCCGACCTATTCGCGCGGCAATGCGGCCCATCAATATCTGTTCGTCAATGGACGGCCTGTGCGGGACCGGTTGCTGCAAGGGGCCTTGCGCGCGGCCTATGCCGACTTTTTGGCGAGGGACCGCCACCCCACGGCGGCCCTCTATCTCGACCTCGATCCGACCTTGGTTGACGTCAATGTCCATCCGGCCAAGGCCGAGGTACGGTTTCGCGATCCCAATCTGGTGCGCGGTCTGATCATCGGGGCCTTGAAACATGCCCTGTCCGGCGCGGGTCACCGGGCCTCGACCACGGCGGCGGACGCAGCCCTGAGCGGTTTTCGACCGGGCTATTCGGGCTATGTGGCCCCGCCCTCCGCCGCAGGCTTTTCAGCTTGGCAGTCTGGCGGTTGGACCCCCGCACCGCCGCGCCCAATGATGCAGTCTCACACCTTGCCAGGACTGATGGAGCCGACGGCGCGGGTCGAGGGGGCGTTCGACGGTCCCGCCTATCGCTCTGGCGCGCAGGAGCCGGTTGCCGAGGATCTGATCGACCGGCCGTTGGGCGCAGCGCGGGCTCAGGTCCATGAGACCTATATTGTCGCCCAGACCCGCGATGGCATGATCTTAGTCGATCAGCACGCTGCCCATGAGCGGCTGGTCTATGAGCGTATGAAGGCTGAGATGGCGGCGGGCGGCGTCACCCGCCAGACCCTGCTCCTGCCCGAAGTCGTCGATCTTGACCCGGCTGAAGCCGATCGGGTGCTGGCTAAGGCGGATGAGTTAGCCGCGCTTGGTCTGGTGATTGAGAGTTTTGGTCCTGGCGCGATTTTGGTGCGCGAAACCCCGGCCATGTTGGGCGAGACCTATGTCCACGGACTGATCCGCGACATTGCCGATGATCTGGCGGAAAATGGTCAGGCTTTGGCCTTGAGCGAAAGGCTCGCTGATGTCTGCTCGACCATGGCCTGCCATGGCTCGGTGCGGGCGGGGCGCAGGCTGACGGCCACCGAGATGAACGCCCTCTTGCGGCAGATGG
>CALFYB010000007.1 GCA_937952995.1 uncultured Caulobacteraceae bacterium | reverse complement strand
CACGCAGATTGACGTCCATGACCTTGTCGATCAGTTCCAAGGACATCTTGTGGGCGCGCTGAGCATCTGGAATGCCGGCATTGTTGACCAGGATGTCGACGACACCGAAATGGTCCTGAATCTGGCCGACCATAGCGATCATGGCTTCGGCGTCGGCGACGTCGACGGGGAAGGCTGCCGCCTCGCCGCCATCGGCCTTGATCTCGGCCACCAAGGCTTCGAGGCGCTCCAGACGGCGACCGCTGACGGCCACCTTGGCCCCTTGCTTGGCCAGCACCTTGGCAAAGCGCCAGCCTAGGCCCGACGAGGCCCCTGTCACGAGGGCGACGCGGCCGGTCAAATCATTCGAGAGGTTCGGAAGGGGAAAGGTCATGGTCAAACTTTCTGATCAAAGAGGGTGTCGAGGGGGTCAGGACTTGCCAAGCCCAAGCAGGGTCTTGGCCATGATGTTGCGTTGGATCTCATTGGTCCCGGCATAGATCGATCCAGCCCGGTCGTTGAGATATTTGGCGATGGCGATGTAGCTACGCTCGGGCCCCACCGGCTCGAAGTCGCCCTCAAAGCCCGGAACCGGACCGCCCGGACAGACCGAATGGGGTTGGAACGGCATGGCATAGAGCCCCGTGGCCTCCAGCGCCAATTCAGCAATCCGCTGGCTCAGTTCGGTCGAGACGGTCTTCATCAACGACGAGGCTGGCCCTGCGCCGCCGCCCTGCGCCACCGTCGACATGACCCGAAGCTCGGTCGTGGACAGGGCCTCGACCTCGATCGAGACCTGCGCCACGCGGGCGGCAAAGTCGTCGTCGCCCGGCTGGATCATGGCCTGAAGACGCTTGACCCGAGCGGCAAGCCCCGGGGCCGAGACACTGCCGCCGCGCTCGAACTCCATCAGGTACTTGGCCACCGTCCAGCCCTGCCCGGCCTCGCCGACCACATTGGCCTTGGGCACGCGCACATCGGTGAAGAAGATCTCGTTTTGGATATGCTCGCCGCTGAGCGAGATGATCGGCCGGACCTCGACGCCGGGGCTGCGCATGTCGATCAGCAGGAAAGTGATGCCAAGCTGCGGCACCCGCTCCTGAGCCGTGCGCACCAGACAGAAGATCCAGTCCGAGACATTGGCATGGGTGGTCCAGATCTTATGGCCATTACAGACATAGTCGTCGCCATCCTCACGCGCGCTCATCTGCAAGGTGGCCAGATCAGACCCCGAACCCGGCTCCGAATAGCCTTGGCACCAGAACTCATCGCCAGCCAGCATGGGCGGCAAGAACCGCGCCTTCTGCTCGGGCGTGCCATAGGCCAGCAGGACCGGCCCGCACATGCCAAGGCCCATCGGTGACAGCGGTGGCGTCCCGGCCCGTGCGCACTCGCTGGCAAAGATGTAGCGACGGGTCAGGTCCCAGCCCGTGCCGCCATATTCCACGGGATAGGCCGGCGCGACCCAGCCCTTGGCATGGAGGATCTTCTGCCACGCGATGCTGACCGCCTTGGGGCCATAGACGCTGGTCAGATGACGGCCAACATGACGAATTTCAGGCGTCATGGACTGTTCAAGGAAGTCCCTCACCTCTTGGCGAAAGGCCAGATCGTCTTCAGTCCAATCGAGGTTCATCGCCATGCCTCCCGCCGGTCTTATGCCGGACTTTTTATCAAGCCCCCTTGGTCAGAGGCTTGTTCACCACTAGGCTAGCGCTAAGTTGAGCATCAGAAAATGGCGCCGTAGGGGGAACCAGACCATGAATCTTGAATTGACGCCGGAAGAACGCGCTTTCCAGACCGAAGTCCGTGAATTTCTTGAACAGTCCCTGACCCCTGAACTGCGGCTCGCTGGGCAGCGAACCACCAGCGTTTTCAGTGACAAGGACGACAATCTGGCTTGGCAGAAGATCCTGCACACGAAGGGCTGGGTGGCACCGGCTTGGCCTGCGAAATACGGCGGTACCGGCTGGAACGAGATGCAGCGCTATATCTTCGCCGCCGAATGTGCCCGCGCTGGCGCACCAAGCCTGTCGCCGATGGGCCTGAAGATGGTCGGCCCGGTGATCATGGGCTACGGCACCGAGGAGCAAAAGGCCTTCTATCTGCCGCGCATCTTGGCCGGTGAGGACTATTGGTGTCAGGGCTATTCAGAGCCCGGATCGGGCTCCGATCTGGCCAGCCTGCAGATGCGGGCGGTGCAGGACGGCGATCACTATGTGCTCAATGGCTCCAAGATTTGGACCACCCACGCGCACTGGGCCAATCGGATGTTCTGTCTGGTGCGTACCCGCACAGATGGCAAGCCGCAGGCCGGGATCACCTTCCTCTTGCTGGAAATGAACACCCCCGGCATTGAGGTGAAGCCCATCATCACCATGGCCGATGACCACGAGGTCAATCAGGTCTTCTTCGACAATGTCCGCGTGCCCGTCGCCAACCGGATCGGCGAAGAGAACGAAGGCTGGACCGTTGCCAAATATCTGCTCGAGTTCGAGCGCGGCGGCGGCTCGGCGGCTGGCCTCAAGGTCAATCTCGACCGGCTCAAGGCTATGGCGCGCGAAGAGGCTGCGGACGGCGGCGGACGCCTGATTGATGATGCTGATTTCCGCCGCAAGCTGGCCATGGCCGGGGTCGAGGTCAATGCCATCGAGATGACAGAGCACCGGGTCATGGCGGCCCTATCGGCAGGAAAGAACCCTGGCCCGGCCTCCTCCATGCTCAAGACGCAAGGTACTGAGGCCAAGCAGCGGCTCGATGAGATCGCCGTTGAAGGGCTCGGTTTCTATGCGGCAGTCAGCCAGCCCGAGGCCCGCAAGCCTCGGTCCAACACGCCCTTTGTCGGCCCTGAAAATGGCCTGACCATTGTGCCGAGCTATCTCAACAACCGCGCCGCCTCGATCTATGGCGGCTCGAACGAGATTCAGCGCGACATCATGGCCAAGCTGGTTCTCAAGCTCTAGCTTTCCATATCCGCTTCGATCGTCTTGCGGGCTGCCCAGAAGCAGCCTGCAGCGATCAGGTTGAAGCCCATAGATATGATCAGCGCCCAGCGTACGCCTTCAGCTGTGCCAAGATTGAAGCCAACCGAGAACCCGTCGCTCATCAGGCCCACGACCAGCGGGCCAAGGCCCAAGCCGATCAGGTTGATGACAAACAGCATGACGGCGGAAGCGGTCGCCCGCGTATTGACCGGCGCGATGCTCTGGGCTGTTGCATAGACCGGTCCGTACCAGAGCGATCCAAAGGCGGCTGTGACAATAAAGATCGACAGGGTCAGCACTGCGCTTTGAAGATTGATGGCGAACAGGAAGATTGGAATATTGATCAAGGCCGCTACGGCAGGCACCACCATCCAGCCGCGCAGGTCCTTCTTGGCATAGTGATCTGCCAACTGACCGCCAATATAGGTTCCGATCACGCCGCCAATGCCGCCGACGAGGCCAAGGGCAAGCCCCAGAAAGCCGCCTGATTTCAAGCCGAACATCGCAGCCAGAGACGCGATCTCTTCGGTATGATTGCGGTAGAAGAACGACGCGGTAAAGGGCGCGTGGCCATAGCCGATAAAGGCCTTTACCGCTGCGGCCGTGGCCACCAGACCGAAGGTCTTTTTGTTGGCCAAGGTCTTGAGCGCTTGGCGATAGGTCACCTTTGGGGCTGCGGCGGCCTGTACTGCCGTCACCACCTTCTTCACGCGAGGCTCGATCAGGGTGAAGGCCGCCACAAGGGCGAATAGCACCCCCGGTAAGCCGCAGACGATGAAGGCCATGCGCCAGCCATAGGCATCAGCCACCAAGCCTCCGACAGCCAATCCCAGCAATGATCCGAGTGGCGTTCCCATCGAGTAGAAGGCGAGAGCCGACGCCCTTTGCTCGCGGGGCACATAGTCCGAGATCAGCGAATGGGCGGCAGGCGTGCAACCGGCCTCACCGACACCGACGCCGATGCGGGCCAATACGAGCTGTAAAAAATTCTGCGCCAGACCGCAGGCTGCCGTCATCAAGGACCAGACCGTCAGGGAAACAGCGATAATGGCGGGGCGATTGCGACGCTCGGCCAACTGCGCGATCGGCAAACCCAAAAGCGTATAGAAAATGGCAAAGGCCAATCCGGTGAGCAGCCCAAGCTGCCAATCCATCAGGCCCAGTTCCGTCTTAATCGGTTCCGCCAAAATGTTTATGACGCTGCGATCTAGAAAGTTAAGGATGTAGATGATCAGCAATATGACCATGGCGTAACGCCTATAGCCGTCAGAAACCAACGGTATAGCGGGCTCATCCACCGGCAACGCATTTGCCGACTGCGCGCCCACGGTCGCGTCTGTCATATCCTATCCCTCCCTTGTGCCTCCACGTTGGAAGGCTGCGACCCTTCGGTCATCTTTTTTGGATGTGGGCATCGAACATCAGCCCCACAAGAGGAGCCTGACGGATATATTGTTTAAAGGCTAGGGTCTCTCGATCAAAGTTTAAGTGATCGTGACGGGCGAACTAGCGTGAGGCCAAGATCTGGTGGGCGATGACGTTCCGCTGGGTCTCGCTGGTGCCGGAATAGACGGTGGCGGCTCGAACGCAGAGATGTTTGGCGGTTGCCTTGGCCCCGACATCAAGCTCTTCCCCAGCAAGGTCCAGCGCCTCTAAGGTCGCCGCAGCCTGCGGCCCTGCAACCTCCATGGCCAATTCGGCAACCCGCTGATGCAGCTCGCTACCGGTCAGTTTGAGCATCGACGGCAAGGCCTGATCGCCGGGGCGAACCGGTCCTGCAGCAAAGCCTGACAGTTCCAACTGCTCGAAGGCTTCTAACTCGACCAACAGACCTGCAAGGCGCGTACGAACCGACGGCTCCACAGTGTCACCAGCCGCCGCCACCGCCTCTAGGGTACGGCGCAGAACCCGCCCGACCAAGGCGGCGGGGGTATTGTTAGACCGCGCCAATTGCATCAGCCGCTTGGCCATCGTCCAGCCGTCATTTTCCGCACCGATCCGCTGAGCCACAGGCACACGCACATCGTCAAAGAACACCTGATTGAACTCATGGTCCCCAGCCAGACCGATGATTGGTTTAACCGAGAGGCCGGGGCTGGTCATGTCGATGAGCAGGAAAGTCAGGCCCTGCTGGCGCTTGCCGCTGTCGTCAGTGCGGACGATGGCGAACATCCAGTTGGCGTGATGGGCACCCGTGGTCCAGATCTTCGAGCCATTGACCACATAGCTATCGCCGTCGCGCACCGCCCGCGTCGAGATCGCGGCCAAATCCGACCCAGCCCCCGGCTCTGAAAAGCCTTGGCACCAAAGATCACGGCCCGACAGCATGGGGGTCAAAAAACGCGCGCGCTGCTCTGGCGTGCCCTGCTCGATCAGCAAGGGGCCGAGACTGCGGATACCGCCGATAAACAGAACCGGCGCATCTTGGCGGGCACATTCGCGGTCGAACAGAAACCTCTGACGCGCACTCCAGCCCGTCCCACCAAAGGCCACCGGCCAAGCCGGAGCAATCCAGCCGCGCTCATAGAGCCTTCGGTGCCAGACCTTGCAGGCTTCAATATCCGAATGGGTGCCCAAGGTCTCGCGTCCCGCCTTGCGCAGGTCAGGCGTTAGCGCGTGATCAAAGAAGGCCCGCACGACGGCCAGAAATCCCGCATCATCCTGCGGCATTTCTTCGGACTGCATAGCCGGGGCAATGGCTTGGTGGATCATGGCCTTCTCCCTGCGCCCTTGGTGGGCACTGGGAAAAGGCTGGGCGCAGAGGGTCAGGGGGTCAACGTGACCGCATGTCGCCGGGGGCGCGACATATTGGCCCCGCGCCGCTACCTTCCTGTGAAAACCGCTGGACGCTTTTCGAGGAAGCTCTTGACGCCTTCGCGGTGATCTTCGGTCTCAAATAGCCGGTAGATGATCTCGATGGCCCAACTGCCGACCTCGCGCGGATCGCCATTGGTCGTGCGGCGAAGGCCCTGTTTCATGTAACGCAGAGCAAGGGGCGGATTGGCGGCGATGCGCGCGGCCATAGCCTTGGCACGGGGCATCAGGTCTGCGTGGGGCACGGTCTCGGTGACCAGACCGATCCGCGCGGCCTCGGCGGCATCGATCGGATCGCCGGTAAAGAGCAGCTCAGCGGCCTTGGCCGGTCCGACAATGGCGGGCAACTTCCAAAGGCCGCCGACATCGCAGATCAAACCGCGCTTGATAAAGAGTTCTGCAAAAACAGCATTTTCAGAGGCTATTCTAATGTCCGCATAGAGCGCCAACTCCATGCCCCAGCCCACCGCAGAGCCATTAACCGCCGCAATGACTGGCTTTTCGCAGTCGATGGCAGCCATAGCGGCTGGCGTAGGTTCAAAGCGAACCCGGACCGGACGGGGGGTCTTTGGGGCCTCACCTGTCATCATCTCCTTGACGTCTTCGCCGGAACAGAAGGCGGGGTCGGAGCCGGTGACGATGACGCAGCGAACCTCTGGATCGGCATTGGCGTGCTTGAACGCCGCCTCAACCTCGGCATAGGCGCGCGGGTTCAGGGCGTTGCGCCGCTCTGGCCGGTTGAGGGTGATCTGGGCAACATGGTCCTGCACCTCATAGAGCAGGCATTCGAAGTCAGCGATCTGGATCATGGCAGCCTCCCGGCGCTTTGCGCGCTCTAAACAGTGGTCTGGAAACAGTGGTCTGGAAACAGTGGTCTGGCGGCCCGCCTCCCAGCAGGCCGCCGCTTTATTACATGGTGTAGACGCAGATCTTATTGCCATCTGGGTCGCGGAAATAGGCACCGTAGAAGGTTCCCGTGCGGATGCCTGGCGCGCCGTCGTCGGTGGCACCGGCTGCGATGGCCTTGGCATAGACCCGGTCGACATGCTCGTGCGAGGTTCCGGACAGCGAAATCATCGTGCCGTTGCCCGCCGTAGCAGGTTCGCCATTATAGGGCTTGCAGATGGCCAGCATCGCGCCGCCAGCCTTGGAGGCATAGCCCTGCATGCGGTCGCTGCCGAAGGCGCGGCCCGCGCCCATCTCGGCCAAGACTGCATCGTAGAAGGTCAAGGCCCGGTCGAAATCGTTCGTGCCGATGGTCAAATATCCAATCATCCGTCATTTCCTCTTGGCGCAGCCTTTGGCGGCGCAATCCTATGGGCCCATCAATCGTGGGCGCAGAGGAAATCTGTGGCCTGACAGACGATCAAGCAAGCGAAACCTCGGGGGTCACGCAGGGGCACCTCTTTGAAAAATCGCCTCAGTCAGGTGGAGGCGCTATTGGCGCAATAGACCGAGCGGGCAATGGCTCTGGCCAGACAGTCTGCGGCCGCCGAACCGATGCGGGTCAACTGCAAGAGCCGTTCGGGTCCCTCACCGATATCGGCCGTGCCGCCGCTCAGGGCAAAGACCGTGTCACCGTCGAAGGGCGCATGGACGGGACGGATCGCCCTGGCCAATCCATCCTGAGCCATCATGGCCACCCGCTTGGCTTCGGCCTTGGTGAGCCTGACTGAGACAGCAACCACGGCTAGGGTCGTATTGGCACCGGCCGTTAAGCGTCCTGCCGCGCGCAGTCGGCCAAGCTCTGGCAAGGGATCGGTGACGGGATCGCTCGCGCTAGGCCTATGGCCACCAAACTCGCTGTCGATCTCGAACGGCCAGGCCCAATAGGTCTGACCATCCGGCATGAAGACCGACCCAACAGGATTGGTCGCCACAAGGGCCCCGACCATCAGACCATCGCCCAGATCCAGCGATGTCGAGCCGATGCCGCCCTTGGCCAGACCTGCCATGGCCCCCCGCCCCGCCCCAACTGCGCCCTGATCAAAGGTCGTGGAGGCTGCTGCCACCGAGGCTTGGCCAAGCGCCTCATAGGGCGGATGCAGGCCCCAGTCCTTGTCACCCTCATTGCCGAGGTCATGCAGCACGGCAGCGGGAACGATGGGAATGGCAGGCGTGGTCGGTTTGAGTCTTAGGCAATATTCTGATGGGATAGGGCCGTGGTCACGCCGTCAGCAGCCGCAAGGCCAAACACCGAACCGCCGGTCAGAACAACCCCATGAATGACATCGACGAAGTTTTCTGGCGCGAGAGCCTCAGTCTCACGCGATCCGGGACCACCGCCGCGCACATCAACCGCGCCCGTCCAGTCACCCTGACAAAGCACCGTCGTCACGCCTGTCATCACGCGCTCATCGGTGGCATGGCCAACCCTTAAGCCCGGAACATCCGTGATCAGGTTCAAAGGTCCCGGTCGATACATCAGCTCATCCCTGCCTCGCCATCGCCATCAGGCGAAGGTTCGACCAAAGGCTTGGCCTGATCAATGCAGGGTCGTCAAGGCCGCAGCCTAGGCCGCGTGTGGCCATCCGGCGTGGTTCAGCCATTCGCGCGCCGCGCGCTGGGCCTCGGCAACGTCGGCATGATCCATCTCTTGGCTCAGTTCCTTGCGGTAGATCTTCGCCTCGAGCGAGCCCCGCATAGCAGCCAGATTGAACATCATGTGGGCGGACACATAGTCCAGCGGCATACCGCCTTGGCCCGTCGAATAGAGCATTCCCATGCGGAAAAGGTCATCCGCAGAACAGTCCATCGCAGGGATTGGCATTCCACCTATGGCGGGGGTTTCGGAATAGAGTTGCATGACGTCGGTTCCCGTTCTGAGCGCCGCAAGCCCTTTTAGCTTATAGGCGTCGATGTCTACGGCACCACCAAACACCCACCCTGTAAAAATATGGTTAAGGATATTTTCCTCTACCTTTGGGCACGCGAACCTTCGAACGACGGCCAAGGCCTCACAATGCGAATGGTCAAATGGCGGTGCCTTTGACCGACCCACAATCGCGGTTCGGGCAACCTCGGCTAACAGCCCTATTCAGATCGGGTTCAGGCGAAGACGACCAAGGTGAAGGTGATCGAGGGACGATCCAAAAGGACCAAGACCATGACCCGTCTGACCAAACCTTTGTTGATAATCGCCACAATCGCCACCTTGGCTATTCCGTCGTGGGCGGCCGCTGACCCTGACCGCCGCGACCGCGAAGGCGCACGCTGGGAACAACAGAGAGATCGGAGCGATGATCGCCGTGATGGGGACTACCGGTACGGGCCACCCCCGAGCGTCTACGCGCCTCCGATGGCCTATGACTATGACGCACCAAGGCACGACCATGGCCACCGTCACTGGCAGCGCGGTCAATATATGAGCGCCTATAGGCACGGCTATGTCGTCTATGACTATGGACGCTACCGCCTGCGTCCGCCGCCGCGCGGGTTTGTGTGGGTTCGAGCCGATAACGACTATCTGCTCGTCGCCGCCGCCACCGGTGTGATCTTCGATGTGATCCGCGGCGGGTGGTAGACAAGAAAAAGGCCCCAGAGTGCAAACTCTGGGGCCTTTGATCTGTTCAATGCGAGGCCTTAGAGGCCCAACTTGACCTTCAAGATCTCATTGACGGCCGCTGGATTGGCCTTGCCGCCCGTGTCACGCATGACCTGACCGACGAACCAGCCCAAGGCCTGAGGCCGCTCCTTCGCCGCCTCGACCTTATCGGGATTGGCGGCCATGATCTTGTCGATAGAGGCCTCGATGGCCCCGGTATCGGTGATCTGAACCAGACCGAACTTCTCGACCACCTGGGCAGGGGCGCCTTCACCGGCCCACATATGGTCGAACACTTCCTTGGCGATCTTTGACGAGATCACCCCGTCCTCGATCAGCTTGACCAGACCGGCAATGTCTTCCGGCGGGATCGGGCTGGTCTCGATGTCGCCGCCATTTTCAGCCAAACGACCGAGCAGGTTATTGACCGTCCAGTTGGCCACCAGCTTGGCATCACGTCCGGCTGCGGCCTGCTCATAGAAGGCCGCCCGCGCCTGATCGGCGACCAAAACGCCCGCATCATAGTGCGACAGGCCGTACTGGCTCTCGAACCGCTTGCGCTTGGGATCCGGTAGTTCCGGCAGGCTGTCCTTGATCGACTGGACCCAAGCCGGGTCGAGCACCAGAGGAAGCAGGTCTGGATCGGGGAAGTAGCGATAGTCGTGCGCCTCTTCCTTGGACCGCATCGACCGGGTCTCGATCTTGGTCGGGTCGAACAGGCGAGTTTCCTGATGGATGGAACCGCCATCCTCCAAGATCTCGATCTGACGGCGGGCCTCATATTCGATGGCCTGCTGGATGTAGCGATAGGAATTGACGTTCTTGATCTCGCAGCGCGTGCCCAGCTCTGCCCCCGGACGACGGACCGAGACATTGACGTCCGCGCGCAGGTTGCCCTTCTCCATATCGCCGTCGCAAGCGCCGAGATAGCGAAGAATGGTTCTGATCTTTTTGACGTAACTAGCCGCTTCTTCTGAACTTCTCATGTCCGGTTTGGACACGATTTCCATCAGGGCCGTTCCCGCGCGATTGAGATCGACATAGGTGAAGTTGGGGTCCAGATCGTGGATCGACTTACCTGCATCCTGCTCCAGATGCAGACGCTCGACGCCGACGATAAAGGTCGTGCCATCATCACGCTCGACCTCGACCACGCCTTCGCCGACGATGGGGTCCTTGAACTGGCTGATCTGATAGCCTTGCGGCAGGTCGGGATAGAAATAGTTCTTGCGGTCAAAGCGGGACCACAGATTGATCTGGGCATTGAGGCCAAGGCCCGCCCGAACCGCCTGCTCGACGCAGTGGCGATTGATCACCGGCAGCATGCCCGGCATGGCCGCGTCGACCAGGGCGACCTGCTCGTTGGGGCCCGCGCCAAAGCCGACCGCCGCGCCGCTGAACAGCTTGGAGTTCGAGGCCACCTGAGCGTGGATTTCCAAGCCCAGAACAATTTCCCAAGGTCCAGTGCGGCCTTGAATCAGTTTGGATTTCTCGCTCATGCTCACCACCACCTGTCCGCCTTGGCTGTGAAGCCAGCGGCCTTTTCCAGTGCTCCGGCCAAAGAGAACAACGTCCCCTCATCCAGTGCCCGTCCGATCAATTGCAGCCCCAGAGGCAGGCCCTGCGCATCCCGGCCAGCGGGCAGCGACAGGCCCGGCAAACCGGCCAGATTGGTCGTCACGGTGAAAATATCGTTCAAATACATCGCAATCGGATCGTCCGACTGCTCGCCCAGCGCAAAGGCCGCTGACGGTGCCGTCGGGGTCAACAGCGCGTCGCAGGTCTGCCATGCCTGATCGAAATCATCGGCAATCCGGCGGCGAACCTTTTGAGCCTTGAGGTAATAGGCATCGTAATAGCCTGCCGACAGCACATAGGTGCCGATCAGGATGCGGCGCTTGACCTCTTCACCAAAGCCTTGGGCGCGGCTTTCCTCGTAGACGTCGGTCAAGGACGGACCGCCTGCCCGCAGACCGTAGCGCATACCGTCATAGCGGGCCAGATTGGACGAGGCCTCCGCAGGAGCCACGATATAGTAGGCCGGAAGCGCATATTTGGTGTGGGGCAGAGAGACCTCGACCACCTCACAGCCCGCGTCTTTCAGCCAAGCGATACCGTCGGCCCACAGCTTTTCGATCTCAGCAGGCATGCCTGGGACGCGGTATTCTTTGGGGACACCGATGCGCAGGCCCTTGACGGATTTGCCGACATAACTTGCAAAATCAGGCACTTCGACGGGCAAGCTGGTGGAGTCTTTCACGTCATGACCGCTCATGGAGCGAAGCATGATGGCCGCATCCTCGACGGTCTTGGCGATGGGACCGGCCTGATCAAGCGATGAGGCAAAGGCGATGATGCCCCAGCGCGAGCAGCGGCCATAGGTCGGCTTGATGCCCACGGTGCCGGTGAAGGCGGCAGGCTGGCGGATCGAACCGCCCGTATCAGTCGCGGTCGCAGC
The DNA here is from genome assembly GCA_937952995.1 of uncultured Caulobacteraceae bacterium. GTDB lineage: Bacteria > Pseudomonadota > Alphaproteobacteria > Caulobacterales > Caulobacteraceae > CAISGS01. The sequence continues at coordinate 10,924 of CALFYB010000007.1, read as the reverse complement.
AAGGCAAAGATCTGCCGCCGTTGCCGCCGCTGAACCGCCCGATGACCCGCCGGGGGTCAGGGCCGCGTCGGAGCCATCGCGCCGCCAAGGATTGATCACGGGACCAAAGGCCGAGGTCTCGTTGGACGAGCCCATGGCGAATTCATCGAGGTTGAGCTTGCCGAGCATCACCGCACCGTCGCGCCAAAGCTGGCTGGTGACGGTGGACTCGTAGGCGGGCACGAAGTTGCCAAGGATCTTGGACGCCGCCGTCGAGCGCACGCCGTCGGTGCAGAACAGGTCCTTGATGCCGAGCGGCGCGCCTTCAAGGGCCCCGCCCTCGCCGCGCGCCAGACGCCCATCGGACTCTGCGGCCATGGCCAGCGCCTGATCCGGCGTTTCCAGCACATAGGCGTTCAAGCCGCGCGCCTGTTCAATCGCCTCAATATGGGCCTTGGTAATGTCGACTGAAGAGAAGTCGCGGGCCTTCAGGCCGGCCAGCGCCGCCTTAAGGGTAAGCTTGGTTAGGTCGCTCATCTATTCCACCACCTTGGGCACGATGAAGAAGCCATCAGCGGACTTCGGGGCGTTGGACAGGATACGGCGCGTGTCGCCGCCCTCGGTGACCACATCGTCACGCAAAGGCAGGGCCACGGCGACAACCGAGGTCATTGGCTCGACGCCATCAGTGTCGACCTCTTCCAACTGCTCGATCCACGAGATGATGGTGTTGAGTTCCTGCGCCAAGGGCTCAAGGCGCTCTTCGGGTTCGCGGATGCGGGCAAGTCTGGCGACCTTACGAACGGTCGCCGCGTCGATGGCCATGGGGAGCCTCTCTTCAGCGGTCTAGAGTTAGGGGTGAGGCCAAATCAGCCGTCCCGCACGGGTTACCCGCAGGGCGCGCGCTTTGACAAGTCTTATGCGCATATAAGTGTCATTCCGCGAGATTCAGCCCCTCTGCGTGACATCCCTGCCCTTGGCAAATGGCGCGTTGGGGTCTAGGCCCAAGCCATGGCTGTTCTCGATCTTCTCGACCTTCCCGCCGCGACCGCGCGCTTTGCACCGGTCATCGGCCTTGATCTGGGCACCAAAACCATCGGTGTGGCCGTGTCCGACGCCAGTTGGATGATCGCCAGCCCGCTGGACTTGATCCGAAAGACCAAGTTCACCGACGATGTGAAGGCCCTGTTCAAACTGATGGACAGCCGAGGGGCTGGCGCAATCATCATCGGACTGCCGGTCAATATGGACGGGACCGAAGGCGCGCGATGCCAGTCCAGCCGCGCCTTTGCCCGCAATCTCTTGCGCATCAAGGACATCCCCATCGCCTTCTGGGACGAGCGACTGTCCTCCGCCGCCGTCAACCGCTTCTTGATCGACGAAGCCGACACCACCCGCGCCCGCCGCGCCGAACTGGTCGACAAGATGGCCGCAGCTTACATCCTGCAAGGCGCGCTTGATCGGTTGAGGTGAGGCATGGTCGAACGTCAGCGTCATTGCGAGCATAGCGAAGCAACCTAGGGGGCTGACGCGGACCGAAGTTGAGGTTCCCCTAGGTTGCTTCGGCGTTTCACGCCTCGCAATGACGCGGAGAAGGTACGAGGAAGCCCCCCCCCGCGTCCAACATCCGCGTTCCCCGCGAAGGCGGGGACCCAGACCCGTTCGCGCGGTCGAGAGGTCCGTGATCCCCCCTCTCCCAACCCTCTCCCCCTCAAGGGGAGAAAAGGGCCTCGCTGCCCCGTCCATCCCATCTTGGAAAATGTCGCAAACCAGCCTAGAGAACAGGTCATGACTCAGACGAGCACGGATCTTTCCCTGATGCAGGCGAATATGTTCGCCTTTCCCCGCCGTCATTTCATTTCCGCCGCCGACCTCAACCGCCCAGAAGCCGAACAGCTTTTGAACCTGGCCGATAGTTTCGTCGGTCTGTCGCGGCAGAAGAACAAGAAGCTGGACCTGCTCAAGGGCCGGACGGTGATGAACCTGTTCTTCGAAAACTCGACCCGCACGCAAAGCTCGTTCGAGTTGGCCGGAAAACGCCTTGGGGCCGATGTGGTCAATATGAGCCCGCGCTCCTCATCGATGAGCAAGGGTGAGACCCTGATCGATACGGCCATGACGCTGAACGCCATGCAGCCGGATTTGCTGGTCATTCGCCATGCCTCGTCGGGTGCCGCCGCCCTGCTGGCGCAAAAGGTCGGGTGCAGCGTCGTCAATGCCGGGGACGGCCAGCACGAACACCCCACCCAAGCCCTTCTAGATGCCCTGTCCATCCGCCGGGCCTTTGGTCAGGTCGAGGGTTTGACCGTCGCGATCTGCGGCGACGTCGCCCATAGCCGCGTCGCTCGCTCAAACGTGGCCATGCTCCAGACCCTTGGCGCACGGGTTCGGCTGGTTGGACCACCGACCCTGATGCCGTCTGGCGTGGATCGCTGGGGCGTTGAGCTGTTCCACGATATGCGCCAAGGCATAGCCGGTTGCGATCTCGTGATGATGCTTCGCCTGCAGCTTGAACGGATGAACGGTGCCTTCGTGCCGTCGATGCGCGAATATTTCCGCTTCTATGGCCTCGACCGCGAAAAGCTGGCCAAGGCTGCGCCCCATGTGAGGGTCATGCACCCCGGCCCGATGAACCGAGGCGTCGAGATCGATTCTGAAGTGGCAGATGATCCCAAGATCAGCCTGATCCAAGACCAGGTCGAGATGGGCGTCGCCGCTCGCATGGCCGTGCTGGCCAGCCTTTCCGCCCGACTGGACAATGCCTGATGGCCGCCTTTAACGCCGCAAGCGCACAGCCCTGCGCCTTCATCAATGCCCGTCTGGTCGACCCGGAGAGCGGTTATGATGGCGTCGGTGCCTTGGTGGTGTCCAAAGGTGTGATTGCCGACGTGATCCATCGGCCATCCTTCGACACCCTGTCTGAGGACCTGCGGGTCATTGACTGCAATGGCGCGATGTTGGCCCCCGGCCTGATCGACCTTCGGGTTAAGACCGGTGAGCCGGGCGCTGAAACCAAAGAGACGTTGAAGTCTGCAGCCCGCGCGGCTGCGGCAGGCGGTGTGACCTCCATCGTCGTTCAGCCAGACACCGACCCCGCCGTCGATGATCCGTCGATGGTGGACTTCATCCTGCGCCGCGCCCGCGATATTGAGCTGGTTCACGTCTATCCCGCCGGTGCCGCGACCAAGGACTTGGGCGGTGAGCGGATGGCCGAGCTGGGCCTGATGCGCGATGCTGGAGCCGTCTATTTCACTGACGCCGACCGCTCGATCGTCAATTCCAAGGTGCTTCAGCGGCTTTTGACCTACGCCAAGGCCTTTGGCACCCTGATTTCGCACCGCCCCGCTGATCCATGGCTGAGCCAAGGCACGGTTGTGACCTCGAGCGAATTTGCCGGTCGCATGGGCCTATCGGGCCAGCCGACCATTGCCGAGCGGATCATGCTGGAGCGGGACCTTGCGCTGGTTGAATTGACCGGAGGGCGGCTTCTGGTCGATCAGATCACCTGCGCCGACGCCCTGCAGTCTCTGGCCCGTGCCAAGGCCAAGGGCTTGCCGGTCTATGCCAGCGTGTCGATCAATCATCTGAGCTTCAACACGCTCGACATTGGCGACTATCGCACATTCTACAAACTCAATCCGCCGCTGCGCAGCGAAGACGACCGCCAAGCGGTGATCGAGGCTCTGGCCAGTGGTCTAATCGATGTCGTTGTCTCGGCCCACGCCCCTGCCCCGGCCGAAGATAAGCGCCTGCCCTTTGATGAGGCGACGCCCGGAGCGGTCGGCCTTGAAACCCTGCTGCCTGCGCTCTTGGGTCTCTATCATGACGGCCGCTTGCCGCTGGTCGATCTGATGCGCACGGTGACGCTGGCCCCCGCCAAGCTGCTGGGTCTTTCGGCGGGTCGTTTGACGCCGGGTTCCCCCGCCGATCTGGTCCTGTGCGATCTGGGCGCGCCGGTGGTGATCAATGCCGACAACCTGATCTCCAAGTCGAAGAACTCGCCCTTCGATGGACGCCGCCTGCAGGGTCAGGTGCTGATGACCCTCGTTGATGGCCGCATCGTTCATCAGATCGAACCTTAGCGCCTCAATAAAAAATATATTCGCCACCTAGGCGGGAATTTAAAATCAGATAGGGTGGACCCATGACTGTTCTGGATCTCGCACTTCCGGTCGCGCTCGGCCTGTTGGCCGGTGGCTACCTGCTCGGCTCCATCCCCTTTGGGCTGGTGGTCACGCGCCTCGGCGGGGCGGGTGATATCCGGCAAGTGGGCTCAGGCAATATTGGCGCGACCAATGTTCTGCGCACCGGCCGCAAAGATCTGGCGCTGCTGACCCTGCTCGGCGACGGCGGTAAGGGCATTGTCGCGGTTCTGTTGGCGCGGCACTTTTTTGGCGAGACGGCTGCGGCGCTCGCTGGCGGCGCGGCCTTTCTGGGTCATCTGTTTCCGGTCTGGCTCAGCTTTAAGGGCGGCAAGGGTGTCGCAACCTTCTTTGGGGTGATGCTGACTGCCGCTTGGCCCGTTGGCGTGATGGCGGCCATCACTTGGCTGGCTGTCGCAGCCCTGATGCGGCTGTCGTCACTGGCGGCGCTGACCGCAGTGGCTTTGGCCCCCCTGTTTGCGCTGGCCACGGATCAGCCCCTGCCGATGGTGGTTCTAGCGGGCTTCATGGCCGTGCTGGTCTTCATCCGTCACAAGGACAATATTGCGCGACTGCGAACAGGTACGGAGCCGAAGATCGGGGCCAAGAAGGCTGCCGAGGCTCCTGATCCGGCACCATGACGCGGCGGGGCCTTTCGGATGCGGAGCGCTGTGACTGGCTTCGACTGTCACGCACCGAAAATGTTGGCCCCGTCACCTTCGCCCATCTCCTATCGCGCTTTGGATCGGCCAGCGCCGCGATCAAGGCCCTGCCCAGCCTGAGCAAGCGCGGCGGGCGGCTGACGCCCCTGCCGGTTCCCTCCATTGCTGACGCCCAAGCTGAGATTGAGGCTGGTGTCCAACTCGGTGCGCAACTGCTCTGCTCGGTCGAACCCCTCTTTCCGCGCCGCCTGGCGGCTCTGGACGCCGCGCCGCCGCTGATCTGGACCCTTGGGCACCCCGAACTGCTCAACCAGCCCAGCGTCGCTGTGGTCGGTGCCCGTATCGCCTCAGCCGCCGGACAGCGCTTTGCCCGCGAACTGGCTGTGGGCCTTGGACAGGCCGGTATCGTCGTCGTCTCTGGGCTGGCCCGAGGCATCGACGCCGCCGCCCATGAGGGATCCCTGACCACCGGCACGGTCGCCGTGCTGGGCGGCGGCATTGATGATGTCTATCCGCAGGAGAATGCCGGGCTCTACGACCAAGTGGCGCGGCATGGCTGCATCGTCGCCGAACATCCACCGGGCAGGCGGGCGCAGGCGCGCGACTTTCCTCGGCGCAATCGGATCATTTCAGGCCTGTCGCTTGGCGTGGTTGTGGTCGAAGCCGAGATGCGTTCCGGCTCGCTGATTACCGCCCGGCTTGCTGCCGAACAGGGCCGAGAGGTCTTTGCTGTGCCCGGCTCTCCCCTCGATCCGCGCGCCAAGGGCAGCAATGACCTTCTGCGCCAAGGGGCAACCCTGTGCGAAAATATCGACGATGTGTTGAGGGTCATCCAATCCCTGCCCATCACGTCAGAACGCGAACGGGACCTGTTTGACGATGCACCCATCGATCATGCGGGACTTGACGAAGAGGTCGAGGCCCTGCGCGAAACCGTCGCCGCCCTGCTTTCGCCCACGCCGATCCCGCGCGACGCTTTGGTACGGTCCTGTCACGCCCCCGCCCAAGCGGTCCATGCGGCGCTTGTTGAGCTGGCCCTCGCAGGCCGCGCCCATTTTCTGCCCGGAGGCCTCGTGACATCAGGCGCAGGTGACTAATCTGTCGCAGAGGCCCGCGAATCTTCCATCGCCGCTTGCAGGGCCACAACGCGAAGGGTTGTCGCCAAGGTCTCATGACCATTAGCGGAGGCTAATTTCGCTAATTCTGCCAGCATATCCGATATATAGCCTTGCACACCCACACCGGGAGGTGGTTCTGGTGGCACGAGATAAAGAGGCATATAGACCTTCCACCTAACTCATGAGGTGAGTCAAACAACCACACTATCGGGTAAGACGCAAGATAACACGTTTAGGCTGCGTTGACATTCTGCGTTTCTCACCCTCACTTTCGCCCACTGCGTCGCAGGCGACCTGCCGACGCGCCCTAGAATGATTTGATTGATCCCAGAATGAACGTCGTCGTCGTCGAGAGTCCGGCCAAGGCCAAAACCATCAACAAGTATCTCGGCTCGGACTATATCGTCTTGGCCAGCTACGGACATGTGCGCGACCTGCCGTCGAAGGACGGCTCGGTTCAGCCCGATGATGACTTCTCCATGAGCTGGGAAGTGGACAGCAAGGCCGCCAAGCGGTTGGCCGACATTGCCGACGCCATGAAGGGTGCCGACACCCTGATCCTCGCCACCGACCCCGACCGTGAGGGTGAGGCGATCTCGTGGCACGTGCTCGAAGTCCTGCGTAAGAAAAAGGTCCTCAAGTCCGCCAATATTCAGCGGGTGGTGTTCAACGCGATCACCAAGAGCGCCGTCACCGAGGCGATGAAGAACCCGCGCGACATCGATATGGAGCTGGTCGACGCCTATCTGGCACGCCGGGCGCTGGACTATCTGGTGGGCTTCACCCTGTCGCCGGTCCTGTGGCGCAAGTTGCCGGGCTCGCGCTCGGCGGGCCGGGTTCAGTCGGTGGCCCTACGCCTTGTCGTCGATCGCGAAATCGAGATCGAAGCCTTCCGGACCCAAGAATATTGGACGGTTGAGGGCACGGTCAGTGCAGGCTCCGACCCCTTCATGGCCCGTCTGGTCAAGCATGACGGCAAGAAACTCGGCAAGTTCGACCTGCCCGATGAGGCCACCGCCCACGCGGCGCGCGGTGCCGTCGCCGCTGGCGCCTTCACCGTCACCGCCGTGGAAAAGAAACCGGCCAAGCGCTCACCTGCCCCGCCCTTCACCACCTCGACCCTGCAGCAGGAGGCCTCGCGCAAGCTTGGCTTCTCGGCCCAGCGCACCATGCAGGCGGCGCAGAAGCTCTATGAAGGCATCGATATTGGCGGTGAGACCGTCGGCCTGATCACCTATATGCGGACCGACGGCATCCAGTCGGCCCCCGAAGCGCTGGTAGAGGCCCGTCAAGTCATCGCTGGGCGCTTTGGCAGCGAGTATGTCCCCGAAGCCCCGCGTTACTACAAGACCAAGGCCAAGAACGCCCAAGAGGCGCACGAAGCTATCCGCCCGACTAGCCTCAGCCGCAATCCCGGGTCCCTGCGCCTCGAATCTGATCTGGGACGGCTCTATGAGCTGATCTGGAAGCGGATGATCGCCTCGCAGATGGAAAGCGCCCGCATCGAGCGCACGACCATCGACATGGAAACCTCGGACGGCCGGACCGGCCTGCGCGCCAACGGCCAGGTGGTTCTGTTTGACGGCTATCTGGCGGTCTATGAAGAGGGCCGCGACGACGAGAGCGACGAAGATGGCGGCCGCCTGCCGATGGTCAAGGATGGCGCATCGGCCAAGGTGCTCGAGGCTCGCGCCGATCAGCACTTCACCGAGCCGCCACCGCGCTATTCCGAAGCCAGCCTCGTCAAAAAGATGGAAGAGCTGCGTATTGGCCGCCCCTCGACCTATGCCTCGATCCTGACCGTGCTGCGCGAACGCGACTATGTGCGCATGGAGAAGAACCGCTTCATCCCTGAGGATAAGGGCCGTCTGGTCACCGCCTTCTTGGAACAGTTCTTCCGCCGCTATGTCGAATATGACTTCACCGCCGCGCTGGAAGAAAAGCTCGATCTGGTGTCGGCCGGTGAGTTGGAATGGAAGCAGCTGCTTCGCGACTTCTGGAAAGATTTCCACGCTGCTGTCGGCGAGATCGGGGACCTGCGGGTCACGCATGTGCTCGACGCCCTGAACATCGCGCTCGGCCCGCACATCTTCCCGCAAAAGGAAGACGGGTCTGATCCGCGGGCCTGCCCGACCTGCGGTGTGGGGCAGCTCAGCCTCAAGACCGGCAAGTTCGGGGCCTTTATCGGCTGCTCCAACTATCCAGAATGCCGCTTCACGCGCACCTTGGCCAACAGCGAGGGCGAAGGCGACGCCGAGAATGCCGACCGCGAACTGGGTGTCCATCCGGTGACCGAACAGCCGGTCTGGCTCAAGATCGGCCGCTTTGGTCCCTATGTGGAGATGCCCGAGGGCGACAAGCTCAAACGTTCCAGCCTGCCCAAGGGCTGGACACCGGCCAGCATCGATTTGGAAAAGGCCCTGCGCCTCTTAAGCCTGCCGCGCGAGGTGGGCATCCACCCCGAAGACAATGCCGTCATCTTGGCCGGCATTGGCCGCTACGGTCCCTATGTCCAGCATTCGGGCACCTATGCCAATCTGGAGAGCGCCGAAGAGGTGTTCGACGTCGGCCTGAACCGGGCCGTCACAGTTCTCGCTGAAAAGCGCGCAGGCGGCGGACGTGGCCGGGGTCGCACCGAAGCCGCAGCCTTAAAGGACCTTGGCGTCCATCCCGAAACCGGTAAGCCGGTGAAGATCCTGTCGGGCCGCTTTGGCCCCTACATCAAGCACGGCGACACCAACGCCAACGTGCCCAAAGGCTCTGAACCGGGCGACCTGACGCTGGAAGAGGCCGTGCGCCTGCTGGCTGAACGCGAAGCCAAGGGCGGCGGCAAGAAAAAGAAGGCACCGGCCAAGGCCCCTGCCAAAGCAAAGGCTGAAAAGGCTGCGCCGGTTAAGAAGGTTGCCGCGAAAAAGCCCGCCGCTAAGAAGGCACCGGCTAAGAAGGCACCGGCCAAAAAGGCGGCTGTGAAGAAAACAACCACCAAGGCCGAACCCGCCTAATATTTCGATAGGCGTAAGGTTAGGAATGAGGGGGAGTGGATGCACCCCCCTCTCCCAACCCTCTCCCCCTCAAGGGGGGAAAGGGCTTCTCTTTCTTAACCCTCTCCCTGTGGGAGAGGGTTGGGTGAGGGCCTTGTTTTCTTTCTCCCCTGTTTCCCGCGCAGGCGGGGACGCGGTTGATAGGGGAGCGGATGTTCCTCTGGGTTGGTTCGGCGCGCTGCGCCTCGCAATGACGCGGGTTTTCCTCATGCTGAGCCAGTCCAAGGGCGAAAAGTTCCCCCTACCCCGGCTAGACCGGTACTTCCCCCAGAGGGGGAAGATTTGACGTTCCAAGGTCTTCCCCCTCTGGGGGAAGTGGCGCGAAGCGACGAAGGGGGCCTTGTTTAAGCGCCCCAAACCAACGTTCCCACAATGTTCTTGCTGTTCAAGCGACTCCTCGTACTAGATAGAACAGCTTAGCCGCCGATGTTCGGGCGGTTGTCGAGAGCCTTTCATGTCTGATCCGAGCCATTTCATCCGCGTGCGCGGTGCCCGCGAGCACAATCTCAAAGACGTCAATGTCGACATTCCGAGGGGCCAACTGGTGGTCCTGACCGGGCTGTCGGGGTCGGGGAAAAGCTCGCTGGCCTTTGACACCATCTATGCCGAGGGTCAGCGCCGCTATGTCGAGAGCCTGTCGGCCTATGCCCGGCAGTTCCTAGAGCTGATGGGCAAGCCGGATGTGGACCTAATCGAGGGTCTGTCACCCGCCATCTCGATCGAGCAAAAGACCACCTCCAAGAATCCGCGCTCGACCGTCGGCACCGTGACGGAGATTCACGACTATATGCGCCTGCTCTGGGCGCGGGTCGGAACGCCCTATTCGCCGGTCACGGGCCTGCCTATCGAGAGCCAAACCGTCAGCATGATGGTCGACAAGATCGTCGTCTTGCCGGAGGGCACTCGCCTGCTGCTGCTCGCGCCGATGGTTCGGGGCCGCAAGGGCGAATATCGTAAGGAAATCGCCGATCTTCAGCGCCAAGGCTTTCAGCGGCTGAAGATCGACGGGGAATTTTATCCCATCGAAGAGGCCCCGGTTCTCGACAAGAAGTTCAAGCACGATATCGACGTCGTGGTGGACCGGATTGTGGTCAAGGGCGGGCAAGAACAGCGTCTCGCGGACTCGCTAGAGACGGCTCTGCGCCTCGCTGACGGCATCGCCGTGGCCGAATGGGCCGACATCGCCCCCGGCGAGAAAGAGCCGCAGCGCCTGCTGTTCTCGCAGAAATTTGCCTGCCCGGTCAGTGGCTTCACCATCAGCGAGATCGAGCCACGACTGTTCTCGTTCAACAATCCGTTCGGGGCCTGCCCGGCCTGCGACGGCCTCGGGGTCAAGCTGACCTTTGATGCCGAGTTGGTCATTCCCGATCCCGATAAGGACCTGCATCACGGGGCCATCGCGCCTTGGGCCAAGAGCCCCTCGCCCTTCTATACCCAGACCCTGCAGGCGCTGGCCCTGCACTATGGCTTCTCGATGGACAAGCCTTGGCGCGAGCTTCCGCCCGAGGCCAAGAAGATCATTCTGGCCGGAACCGGCTCGACCAAGATCAAGTTCGCCTATGACGATGGCGCGCGGCGCTATGACGTGACTAAGCCCTTCGAGGGGGTGGTCACCAACATGGAGCGGCGCTGGCGCGAGACCGATAGCGCTTGGGTGCGCGAAGAGCTGTCGCGCTATCAGTCCGACACCCCGTGCGAAGCCTGCGACGGCTATCGCCTCAAGCCCGAGGCCAAGGCGGTCAAGATCGTCGGCAAGCATGTCGGCGAGGTGTCCGAACTGCCGATCCGTAAGGCGCAGGAATGGTTTGAATCGCTTGAGGGCCAGTTGACGCCCAAACAGATGGAGATCGCGCGGCGGATCTTGAAAGAGATTAATGACCGCTTGCGGTTCCTCGTCGATGTCGGGCTGGACTATCTGAACCTGTCGCGCGCCTCGGGCACCCTGTCGGGCGGCGAAAGCCAGCGCATCCGCTTGGCAAGCC
>CALFYB010000006.1 GCA_937952995.1 uncultured Caulobacteraceae bacterium | reverse complement strand
CGGGGAGTTGGACCGAGATTTGCAGGGGTAGAGCCCCCACTTTCCGCGTTCCCCGCGAAGGCGGGGATCCAGACCCTTATGCACAAATCGGCAGTGGCCCGCGAGGGTCATGCTGAAAGGGGAGCGGATGCATCGCCCTCACCCAACCCTCTCCCCTAAGGGGGCGAGGGCTTTTTCAACCGCGTCATTTCCCTACCGCGGCATCACTAGGGCAGGATCAATCGGGCGGGCCTTTTCCTTCGGTGAAGGCGCATAGCGCAGTTCGAAGTGGAGTTGAGAGGCTTCGACGCCGCCGGTGCGACCGACCGTGCCGATGGTCTGGCCTTGCGCGATGCGGTCCTTGATCTTGACTGAGGTGCTGGCCATGTGGGCGTAGGCCGTGACCCAGCCGCCCTCGTGCTTGATCAACACCAGATTGCCAAAACCAGGCACCAGGTTGCCGGAATAGACCACTTCGCCACCGGCGGCAGCGCGGACGGGATCGCCATCCTTGCCGCTCAGATTGATGCCGTCATTGCGCTGACCACCGGGCTTGACGCCAAAGCCAGAGATGACATCGCCGCGCACAGGCCACAGGAAACGTCCACGACCCGAGGCGATAACCTCAGACTCGGTCGGCACCACCCCGGGCTCGGCCGCTGCGGTCGGTGCCGGCGGCAAGGTCACGGGGCGAGCCTCTGCCCGCACAGTCGGCGCTGGTGGCGGCAAGGTCCCATTGGCCACCGGCTTGGGCGGCAGAACCGTCGTTGCCGACGAGGACGTCATCGGCTGGTTGAGCGGTTGGGCGGCTGCGGCATCATCGGCCGCTCGTTTGGCTGCAAGGGCCCGCTCATTAGCCGCTCGCGCGGCTTCACGACGGATGGTTTCTTGCTCAGCTTCAAACCGCGCGGCCTCGGCACGGTCGGCAGCGGCCTGCAGCGCAGCCCGTTCAGCGGCTTGCGCCTTCTTGGCCAGACGCACCTGAACCTCAGGCGGAAGCTTGATCTTCTGACCGGGGCGCAGCCCCTTGCTGGAGGTGGTCTTGTTCAGCTTGGTCAGGTCCGAGACGCTGACATCAAAGCGATCAGCAATGTCTGAATAGGTATCCCCGCGCTGGACCTCATAGACCATCGGCGCAGGAACCTTCAGCACCTTACCCCGTGGCAGGGCATAGGGCTTCTTCAGGCCGTTCATTTGGATCAGATCGTCTTTGTCCATCCCCAGACGCCGGGCCACGCTGGCGACCGTATCGCCACGCACGACCTTGTAGGTGCCTTTGCCGCCCTGAACATGCTTGGGCAGCGCCGCATAGGACTGGGTCGAGATTTCAATTGCGGGCGCGATATCGGGCTCGACCGGACTTGGCGCAACCGCCGAGCCGGGGACCTTTATGACCTTGCCACGCGTTAGGGCATAGGGCTTCTTGAGGCCATTCAGCGCGATGATCTCAGACTGACTGACCTTCAATCGCTTGGCGATCAGACCCACAGTGTCACCCTTGGCCACCTTATAGGTGTCGAAGGACTCCGGAGCGTCAGCCACTACTACGGGCTTGGCGTCAGACTTCACGCTTGGCTTCGCGCCCGCCTGGCCCGGCACCTTGAGGACCTTGCCCAAGGACAGAGCGTAGGGTTTTTCGAGGTCGTTCAGCGCGATGATGTCGTCTTGACTGACCTTCAAACGCTTGGCGATGAGGCCGACCGTATCGCCGCTTTTCACCCGATAGGTGGCGCTGGAGGTCTCAAGCGATGGCTCGGTCGGCTTGGCCTTTGCCTTAGGTTCCGCCGCTACAGCGGCCTTGGCTGCGGTCAGGTTCAGAACCTGTCCGAGCTTGAGCGCATAGGGCCGCTGCAAACCGTTCAGTTCGATGATCTCGGCTTGGCTAACGCCGGTTCGATTGGCGATCCCGCCCACCGTGTCCCCCTTGGCGACCTTGTAGGTCGAGGGGCTGGCATCCATCGATTTAGCTTTGGAATCTGCTGCCTTGTCGGATTTTGCGTCAATCCGCGCAGAGGACTTAGCGGCCTTTGCGGGCGTGACCTTCAGCACCTTGCCCAAGGCGAGGTGGTAAGGCTTTTTAAGGCCGTTCATTTCAATCAGATCGGCTTGGGTCATATCCAAGCGCTTGGCAATCGCCTCGACCGTGTCACCGGATACCACCGTATAGGTGCCGTCCGTGTCAGCCTTGGCCTTCGAACTCTTAGAGGTGGGGGACGACTTGCTTTGGGTCGCCGCATCGGCGCGCAGGACTTCACCGCTCAGGGGGCTCACACTGAGGGCAAGGGCCGAGGCCAAGATCAGGACTTTTTTCATCGCCGCTCCAAACGAAAGATGGCGGGAATCACCGTTGGCATGGTCGGGCACCATTTACCATGCCGCCCACTCAAGCAAATCAATAAATAATTCCACAAGTTATAGTTCCCGAGCCACACCCTCAAGTAGGGGCACAAACCGGACATCACAGAGGGTCTCTACCTTAAAGTCTCCCTTTCCGTCGCCCGCATAGCGCATCAGGCTCTGCACGGGCCCACGCCCAACCGGCGCGACCAGCACGCCAGAAGGCTTCAGCTGAGACAAGAGTTCTCTAGGCTCCCCGGGTGCTGCGGCTGTGACCAAAATGCGGTCAAAAGGCGCCTGGTCGCGCCAGCCCTCCGCGCCGTCGCCGAACCGGGTGATGATATTGGTCAGGTCGAGCGCCTTGAAGCGCTTTTCAGCCTCGCCCATCAAGGTGCGATAGCGTTCGACGGTGTAAACATACCGCGCCAACCGCGCCAACACGGCGGTTTGATAGCCAGATCCTGTGCCAATCTCCAAAACCCGTGAGCGCGGCTCCAAGGTCAAGGCTTGGGTCATCAGGCCGACAATGAAGGGCTGGCTGATGGTCTGACCGCAGGCGATCGGCAGAGCCGAATCTTCCCAAGTCCGATCCTGAAACAGATCAGGCACGAACAGGTCGCGAGGCGTCTGTTCCAGCGCGCCCAGAACGTTCGGATCCGTCACGCCTTGCGAGCGCAGGCCCAAGATCAGGCGGGCGCGCCGGGTGTCGTCGGTTTCTGGCTCGTCGGTCATGGACCTTGCTACCCTCTTGGCGGCGTGCCGCCCAGAGCCTTTTTCAGCTCATGGACTGTGGCATTGTGGGTAAGGTCGATATGGAGCGGCGTGACCGAGATCTTGCCATCATAAATAGCGCGCAGATCTGTGCCCTCAGCGGGGTTGGACATCTGTCCGCGAAAGCCCAGCCAGTAATAGTCATTGTTGCGCAGGTCAGTCCGCCGCTCGGCCTGGATCAGCGGATTGTCGCGAAAACCTTGCCGTGTGACCTCGACCTCCTTGACCTCAGACGCGTCGAGATCGGGGAAATTGATGTTGATCACAACATCATTGGGCCAACCAGCCTTGAGCACCTGTCGGATCACGCCGGGCCCAAAGGCTTCGGCGGTGGCAAAATGGATATGGTGGTCTTGGTGATGGATGCGGCGCGCTTGACTGAGCGCCATCGCCGGAACACCCAAGGCCATACCCTGAATGGCACCGGCAACCGTGCCCGACATGCTGACATCCTCGCCCATATTCTGGCCGTGATTGACGCCGGACAGAACCAGATCAGGCCGCTTGCCGGGGATCAGTTCTTGAATGCCCAGAAGGGTGCAGTCGGTCGGCGTGCCCAACACCGCAAAACGCTTCTCGCTGATGTGCCGCACCCGCAGAGGCTCGGACAGGGTCACCGCACGGCTCGCGCCAGACTGCTCGCGCTCGGGCGCAACGACCCAGACATCGTCGGACAGGGCCGCTGCAATCTTTTCGAGGCAGGCGAGGCCCTCGGCATGGATACCGTCATCATTGGTGAGCAGGATGCGCATGGTCCGGCCCTAGGCCTTGCCACCAATCTGGGTGACGCCGCCCATATAGGGAACCAAGGCCTCGGGGATCAGGATGCTGCCGTCGGCCTGCTGATAGTTCTCCAGCACCGCGACCAGCGTGCGGCCAACCGCAAGGCCGGAGCCATTGAGCGTATGGACAAAGCGCGTGCCCTTCTCACCTGCGGACTTGAACCTTGCATCCATACGACGGGCTTGGAAGTCACCGCAGTTGGAGCAGGAGCTGATCTCGCGATAGGTGTTCTGGCTCGGCAGCCAGACCTCTAGATCATAGGTTTTGCGCGCGCC
>CALFYB010000005.1 GCA_937952995.1 uncultured Caulobacteraceae bacterium | reverse complement strand
GTCGTACCAATCGCCCGAGGTGGAATCGACGCGCGTCATGGCCTCTTCAAAGCCCAAGAGCAGGGCCTCGTGGCTGGTGAAGAACTCCACCCGGCGCAGGTCTGGCTGCGACTCTGGCGTAATGCCAATGGCGCTCATAAAGGCCAAGGACTCAGAAATCTTCTCTGACAGTTCCTTGTAGCGCGCGCCTTGCGGGCTATCGGCCACGAACCCGAGGGTCCAGCGATGGATATTGTAAAGATCCGCATAGCCGCCGCCTGCAAAGGCGCGGAGCAGGTTCAAGGTCGCCGCCGACTGGCCATAGGCCTTGAGCAGACGCTCAGGATCGGGCGCACGCTGCTCGGGCTCGAAATCCATACCGTTGATGATGTCACCGCGGTAGGACGGCAAGGTCACGCCATCGATGGTCTCGATGGGCTCTGAGCGCGGCTTAGCGAACTGACCGGCAATCCGGCCAACCTTTACCACCGGCTTGCCACCGGCAAAGGTCAGGACCACCGCCATCTGCAAGATCAGGCGGAAGGTGTCTCGGATATTGTCCGCGTGGAACTCTTTGAAGCTTTCAGCGCAGTCACCGCCCTGAAGCAGGAACGCCTTTCCTTCGGCCACATCGCCGAGAAGGGACTTCAACCGACGGGCCTCACCAGCAAAAACCAGCGGCGGCATCGACCGCAAGGTCTGCTCCACACGATCCAGCGCCGCACCATCCGGATAGTCGGTTGGCACGTGCTTAGCGGGCTTTTGTCTCCAAGACGGGGGAGTCCAACGGTCGGTCATGGCAAATACTCGAAAATGACAAGGCTCCGCTTATAGACCAGCGCCAGCACTAAGGCAAAAACTTGCCACAAGAAAGCGAAGCAACCCTTAAAGGGTCGGCTCTAACCACGCACTTCCGGCGGCGGGACGAACGCGCCGTAGGGCGACAATCACCGCAACGACCAAGGCTCCAAGGGCCAGCCACCATTCTTGCCAGATGCCAAAACTGACCGCACCGATCATCAGATAGGCACAGGCACTGGCTGCCGCGACAGCTGCGAGACGCCGATCTTCCTCGACAAGATCATAGACCGCCTTAAGCAAGAACAGCCACGCCGTGGCCATCAGGAGAGATCCAATGGCACCCAACTCTAACCAGACCTGCAAGGCTCCATTGTGAGTGTGCAGGGGAATGGAATTGCCAAAGGTCCGGCTCGCATCCAGCCCCCATCCGAAGAGCGGGTGCTCCATGATCCTCGCGGTGGCAAAGCTCCATATATCGAGGCGCGCATCCCATGACGCCCCGAGCACGGATTGCGCGCGAGCGAACAGACCATGATCGACGGCCAACAGCACCAACAGAGGCGTTGCCACCCAATAGAGCGTTGTTGCAGCGACCAAGAACAGGATCGCCAAACGTCCGGTCAGGGCAACCGCGCTGTAGGCGAGCAGTCCCACGGCAAGCCCAGCCAAGGCCGCATCAGCGCTCATCTGAACCGCTGCCGCGACGAGGCCAATGAACAGGGTCCCAATCATCCACTGGCTTAGACCCTTGGCAAATCGGTTCGCCAAAAACAGGGCCGCAGGCCAACAGAACAGCGCCAAGATATAGGTCGCTTGAGCAACGTTCTTGACCGCAAGGTCGGGGCGGATCGGGTCCCCAATCGCCAGCTTAAGGCGTTGATAGATTGCAGCGCCGTACGATCCTTCGACAAGGATCAAAGCTGCCACTGCCACCAAACCCAGCGTTAGCCCGGTTAAGGCCCGTTTGGCTAAGGCCGAAGGTAAGCTCGCCGCAGCCACAATGAAGGCGCCATAGAGTAGGGTCTGGAGAACCAGTTTCAGAGCCGTTTGCTTTTCAAAGGCTCCGAGCAACGCCCCAAGGCTCAAGTCCTTAGTCAGCGGCGACCAGGCCATGCTCACCGCCCCCCAAAGGGCTATCGCAATCCAAGGCCAGATCATTGGCGACGGCAGGCGAGCCTGCTTGACCAGTCCCAGACCAAACAGACCCCCAATGGCCAGCAAGGCCGCAAACCCCAAGGGGCCTGCATAGGCTAACAGTCCGGTCAGGCCAAAGATCACGACAAAGACCCCGCCCAACCAAGCCGCTCGCACGCCAGTCAGTTCTGGTGGGGCCTCAAGGACGGGGATGGGGCGCATGAGCCGCGACCGCAGCGCGCCGAAAAGCGAGCCCATGGGTCCTAAGCCGCCGTTGGCGCGACATACTTGTCGCGCATGGTCACCAGTTCTTCAGCGGCCGTAGGATGGACCGCGCAGGTCTGGTCCCACTGGGCCTTGGTCACGCCCATCTTGATGGCGATAGCGGCCATCTGGATCATTTCTGGCGAGTCAGGCCCAACCACGTGACAGCCGACAATGACTTGGGTCGCCTCGACAACGATCAACTTCATCAACATACGATCTTCGCCGCCAATGAAAGTGTATTTCATAGGCCTAAACTTGGCCATGTAGACATCGACCGCACCATATTTCTGGCGAGCCTCAGCCTCGCTCAGCCCCACCGTGCCAATCGGTGGCTGCGAGAAGACGGCGGTTGCCACCGTGTCGTGGTCAAAAGCCGATGGATTGGCCTTGAACACGGTCTCGACAAAGGCCACCGCCTCGCGGATCGCGACGGGGGTGAGGTTGATCCGGTCGGTGACATCGCCAATCGCATAGATATTGTCAGCGCTGGTCTTGGAGTGCTGGTCAACGGCAATCGCACCGCGATCATTCAGCGCCACTCCGGCATTTTCCAGACCGAGCTCATCGATATAGGGCACCCGTCCGACGGCAAACATCACCGCATCGGAGGTCAAGCTTTCGCCGCCCTTCATATGGCTCACCAGCCCTGTCGCTGTCTTTTCGATCCGCTCATGCTGGCTGTCGAGAATGATCTTGATGCCGCGCTTGCGCATCTCGTCGGCTAGGTGGACCCGCACATCCTCGTCAAAGCCGCGCAGGATGTTGGCCCCGCGATAGACCAGCGTCGTATCGACCCCTAGGCCGTTGAAAATCCCGGCAAACTCCACCGCAATATAGCCGCCGCCAACAATGACGATGCTCTTGGGCAAGGCGGGCAGATGGAAGGCCTCGTTCGACGAGATCGCATGTTCGATGCCGGGAACGTCCGAAGGCATCCAAACGCGGCCGCCAACGGCAACCAAGATCTTATCCGCCGTGACCACCCGATTTTGACCGACCAGCTCAATGCGGTGCGCATCCAGAAGCCGGGCCTTGGCCATGATCAACTCGGCTCCCGCCTTGGTCAGGTTGGCAACATACATCCCCGAAAGCCGAGCGATCTCCGCATCTTTGCGCGCCAGAAAGGTCGGCCAGTCAAAGGTCGGGGCTTGCTCAGGCAGGGTCCAGCCAAAGCCCTCCGCAGTCTCGAAAGCATGGCTAAATTCAGAGGCATAGACCATGAACTTTTTGGGCACGCAGCCGCGAATGACGCAGGTACCGCCGACCCGGTCCTCTTCGGCGACCGCCACCCGAGCGCCGGTCATGGCCGCCAGTCTCGCCGCCCGCACGCCGCCAGACCCGGCACCGATCACAAACAGGTCGTAGTCATGCTGGCTCATGGTCAAGTCCTATGGTCGAAAGAGATAAGGGTTAAAACTAGCGCGTCAGTCTTTGGACACCGTCAGGTCCAGCGACCAGCGCCTCATCGGCGAGATCAAGGAAAAGACCATGGTCGACAACGCCGGTTATGCTCTTCAAGGCGTCGGCAAGGGCGGAAGGATCGGCAATGACACCACACGGGGCGTCATAGATCAGATTGCCGCCATCGGTCAGAACGGGCTGGCCGTCCTTTTCACGCAAACGCGGAATGGCGGGAATATCGCAGTCCACCAGCCCATCCACGATCCGCCGAGCGGTGGTCAGATGGCCAAAGGCGACAACCTCGATGGGCAGGGAAAAGGCACCAAGCGTCGGCACGACCTTGGCATGGTCGGCAATAACCACGCAGCGCCGCGAGGCCTCCCAGACCAGCTTTTCACGCAACAGCGCCGCGCCGCCGCCCTTGATCAGGGATAGGCCCGGCCCGATCTCGTCTGCGCCATCGACCGTCAAGTCGAGCGTTCCGGCCTCATTGAGACTGATCATAGGAATGCCGAGGGATAGGGCTAAATCTTCGGTCGCCTGAGAAGTCGACACGCCTCG
>CALFYB010000004.1 GCA_937952995.1 uncultured Caulobacteraceae bacterium | reverse complement strand
GGAGTTCAGACGTGTGCTCTTCCGATCTGTAAACTTGACATTAAGGAAGAACGCCTAGAGAACATTTGACAGGTTGGCGCTTTGTTCCAGCCAGACAGATGAAGGCTCGACCTGACCATGCTGACCCGTAAACAGCACGAACTGTTGATGTTCATCCATGAGCGCATCAAGGAAACCGGCGTGTCGCCGTCCTTTGATGAGATGAAGGATGCACTCGATCTGGCCTCCAAGTCTGGCATTCACAGGCTGATCACGGCGCTTGAAGAACGCGGGTTCCTGCGCCGCCTCGCCCATCGGGCGCGGGCCCTTGAGGTCGTCAAACTTCCGCAGCAGGCGACCTCTGCTGCCCCATCCCAAGGACGCCAAGCCTTTAAGCCGCAGGTGATCGAGGGCGAGCGCCCCGCCGCCTTGCCGCCGGTGGCCAATGATGTCCGTGAGCTATCCGTTTTGGGCCGCATTGCCGCCGGTACGCCAATCGAAGCGATCCAGCACGAGCGCGACCGTCTGATGGTGCCTGAATCCATGCTGGGCGCGGGTGAGCATTATGTGCTCGAGGTTCAGGGCGACTCCATGATCCATGCCGGCATTCTGGACGGCGATTATGTGGTGATCCGCAAGTCCGATACCGCTCAATCCGGCGAAATCGTCGTGGCGCTGGTCATGGGCGAAGAGGCCACCTTGAAGCGGCTGCGGCGCAAGGGCGCGTCGATTGCCCTCGAAGCGGCAAACCCGGCCTACGAGACCCGCATCTTTGGGCCTGATCAGGTTGAGGTTCAGGGCAAGCTGGTCGGGCTGATCCGCCGCTACCACTGAGCCGTCCAGGGGCGGTGACCGCGCAGGCGCTCAGCCTCTAGCCAGCGCCACCCCTTCGGCCCATGCCACAGCTCAACAGATCCGCTCTTACTTAAGTCTCTCGCCGTAAAGACCAATTCGGCCTGACAGGCGCTGGGGACCGGCGCGTCGGCGCGGATGATCACGACCTCGGTGCCCGCACAGAGGCTTTGCCATTGGGCCGGATCCGGAGGCCTTCTCCCCTGCCAGAGCGACACGGCGACGGGCGCATCTTGCGGCGACCGACAGACCTTGCGGTCACAGTCAAAACCCCTCGTCTCGTCGACGGTCAGCCCCCTTCGCCGCGCCCAAAGATCGGCACCAAACCGTTTGGCGTCGGTCAGAACCAATACGGCCTGCGCGCCCTGCCGATAGGCTCCGTTGGTGCCATCGGCTGCGATCCACAAATCCGGCATCGGAGGCCGAGGCCACAGGCTGACCGCCAAGGCGGCGGGCACACCAAGCCACCGCAGACGCCCCTTCCAAAGGCAAATCCAGAGTAGCCCTACAAAGGCCACCGGAAGGGCTAGGGCTGGCGCGCTCGGAATGGTGACCATGGCACCGGGCAAGGCGGCAAACCACGCCGAAAGCATGGTCAGCCCCTCAATCGCCCACCCCGCCCCGACCAATATCGGCACCCCCAATCCCAACGGCGCAAGGACCGAGCCCATGGCCAGGCCCGGCATAATCACAAAGCCGGTAAGGGGCTCGGTGACCATATTGGCGACCAAGCCGTAGGTGGCGACGCGGTTGAAATGCTGGATGGCAAAGGGCCCCGTCGCGAGACCCGCGACAGCGCTGGCCACGAGGCTGGCCACAAAACCGGTGATCGCCCACTGCACGGCGCGGATAGGCCAAGGCGCATTGATCTCTTTGGTTGGCCGGACCCACGCCTCCGCAAGCGCCACGAGCGCGGCGGTGGCGGCAAAGCTCATCTGGAAGCCCGGTTCTGCAACCGCTTCAGGCTCGATCAACAGCACAATGAGGGCGGCAATCGCTAGGCCATGTAGGGTCAAGGCTCGGCGATCCAGCATAATGGCGAGAAAGGCGAGCGATGCCGTAATGGCCGACCGGATCGCAGGGGCCGGAGATCCCGACAGGCCCAGATAGAGCAGCACGGCCACAAGTCCGACCCCGGCGGCCAGCTTCTTGCCATTGATCCTTAAGGCCAGTGGCGGCACGGCCGCGATCAATAGCCGAACCGAAAAGAAAGCAAAGCCACCAACAATGGCCATGTGCAGCCCGGAGATTGACAGGATGTGGGCCAACCCTGACGCGCGCATATCATTGACCTGCTGGGTCTGTAGCCACGCCTCATGGCCGCTGACCATCGCTGCTGCCACAGCACCGTTCGCCTCCCCCATCACCCCGACCAGATAGCGCGACACGCGCCAGCGCATGGCATTGATGGCCAAGACTGCGCGAAGCCTTAGCGGCGGAGCATCCAGCAGGATTTGCCTCGGCGCTCCCAGAGCAAAGCCAGACCCGCCAATCCCATCGAAATAGGCACGCCGCGCAAAGTCATAGGCTCCCGGGCTGGCCGGACTAGGCGGTGCGTTTAGGATGGCGCGAAGGCGAATGGCACTGCCCGGCGGGGTGGCCATGACATCCTGAACAGTGATCCTGAGACGCAGAGGTGTCTGGCCCGGATCGAGACCCTCAATATAGGTCGGCGCGACCATAATCCGCCCACCGGACGCCCCCGGCGAGACCACATCGACGACATAGCCCTCGACCGTTCGAGGCGCTGAAGTGCCTTCGCTGATGATCGGAGCCGCCACCCGGATCGTGCGCAGCTTGGCGGTGACCATGCCCAAACTCAGGGCCGACAAGAGGGCGCAAAGCACGAAGGTGCCGGTCCTATGCCGATAGGCCCAAAGGCTCGCCGACAAACTAATCATCCCTGCAAGCATCAAAGGCCAAAGCAACGGCTCACGAGGCATGGCCAAATAGCTCGCGCAGCCCAGCCCAAAAGCAACGGGAAGCCAAAGAACCCAGCGCTCGATCTGTGAGATCAACTGCTCGGCTAACCACGGCCCAAACCGTTGAAACCCTTGCGCTGGAGCGGCTTGGGGATTACCACGCATGCGGCCTTGCGCCGCCGCTGGCGTGATCGCGCCAGCGTTCGTCTCCAACCCTTGGATATCGATGTCCGACCGCCCTGCCGTCGTCACCCGCTTTGCCCCCTCGCCCACCGGCTATCTGCATATAGGCGGGGCAAGGACGGCCTTATTCAACTGGCTTTATGCCCGTCACTGCGGCGGAACCTTCCTTTTGCGCATTGAGGACACGGACCGCGCGCGCAACGTGCCCGGCAGCGCCGAGGCGCTCGTGCGCGCCGCCGGCGTGGTGGTCGCAGTTTTTAATGCAGTCGATATATCGCGCAATGTCTGGAAAATACTTTGCACGCTACCTGGCGTAGCAGCCGTACCGGTATCGATATATTCAAACAGCTTTTCACCGCTGGTGGAAATACTCACTTCACGGCTTGCATCAACCTGCAAAATGCGCGCGCCGGCATCGCCCTGAAAGCTCGCGCCGCCGGCAGTTTTTACAAACGGCGTCACACCGACCTGATAGCCGGAAAAAATGAAATTTCCCATTGCATCACGGCTGTTTGCCAATGCCATCATCTGGTCGAACTGGCCATCGAGTTCGACGGCGATAAAACTGCGCTGCTGATCGTCGAGTGTGCCGTTGCCGGCGGAGACCAGCAGTGTCTTCATGTTCTGCACCAGATCGTCTAGGCTGGACAGCACGCCTTCCTGATTTTGCAAGGCATTGCTGGCATTGACGCGATTGGTTGCGTACTGCTGGTTCATCGACTGGCTCTGCTCCAGATTCAGCACTTGCGACGCGCCGATGGGATCGTCAGCCGGCGTCAGGATGCGCCGCCCTGAC
>CALFYB010000003.1 GCA_937952995.1 uncultured Caulobacteraceae bacterium | reverse complement strand
GACTACGAATCTGAGGGTCGGACGTTCGAATCGTTCCGGGCGCGCCAATTATTTCCCAGCCAGATCAGTAGTTTGTGGAGATTTTTGAGATTCTCTGCTTCCAGAGCGTCGTCGATTGGAGGCGCATGGGAGGCAGCAGGCTGTCAGAAACGCTCAATGTTGAGCCGCTAGCTAGTTGTAAGCTTCCCTTTCTGTCAGGTCACCAAGGGTTTGAGCCCATGGCTGCGCTGTTATTAGCGTCCGATTATTAATGGTGGTTTCAAGCGAGCCGTCTCGGGCAGCCTAAGCGGAACCCGCTGACCCGTTACTTATGCTGTGTGCTTCGATACAAAGCCTGTCGTCGAAGCCAGGCGCGGATACTCCCGGAGAGGGTATGGCCCCCAAAGAATACACCCCCGGGGGCGTCTCTCACGGGTACCATAGATCGAAACGCCCAAATCCCGAACTGGGATACCGCTGACGTTGTCCACCCTACATCTACGGCGCTCAGTCCATCTTAGTGGTTGTGTAGCTGATTGGTCGTTCCTGACGCACCAAGCCGCAACCCAAGATAGGGCATGCTCCACGCCCCAAACAAGCGCCTAAGGTCTCGAATGTTTTGACGACGCACATTCGATAATTTTACCGTGATCGGGACCTCAAGCACCTACAGCGTTGATTGTGTCACTGCTGCGTCGCGAGGATTGATCGCAACAAAACAACAAAGATAATTTCGAGTAGCCCACAGCAGGCGAGATAAATCTGGCCTGACGGCCAGAAAATTACAAACACGCTGTTCGTTATCAGCCCGACGAGGAAAAAGACGCCTGATAAAACGCGTATGTTTACGTTCGTACGAGGGTACCCGTAGTCAATACCCCCAGCGCTACTGAGTGTGGTAAACGATAAAACAAATGATCCAAGAGCTATAATCTCCTTGTGATCTTGTTGAGCAACGCTCCAAAATCCCAATGAAATCAACAAAGAGACAAGAAAAGCAAGGAAGAGGTTAGTGCCGTTAAGGACCATTATTTAGTCTCCGTTAGGAAGGGGTGGAGGTGCTAAGGCCACCAACCTCATGATGTCGGCGACCTCAGCTGCAATTTGCCAACGAGGCATACCTTGACGCCAGATAAGCGTCTCCTTCGTCACTTTGCCGTCCACTATTAGCCGACCAACCTCTGCTTCCGAAAAGGGACCCGCAGCCTTTCCCTCTAGGGCGGCGAAATAGTTATGGGCATTGGACGTCGGATTAATCGGGCTAAACGATTGGTTCATCGTCGCCACCATTTTTTGCGCCAACGCCATGCCCATGCCGAATTCGAGAAGTCGGTCTATCGAATAGAAATTGTTCTCAGTCATTCAACCAATTCCTTGAGTTCACAAAGGTGGCGGCATGGAGGCAAAGAGCGGCTCTAGTTCGGCAACAGAAGAGGCTAGCTCCCAATTTGCCATACCTTGCTTCCATACCTTGGTCGATTTGGAGAGTTGACCGGAGTTCACCAGATCCTGCAGCTGGGCCCAAACAAAAGGTCCGGCGCTTTGACCACCTAAAGCCACGTGGTAGGCGGTGGGGGGAATTGGTGGCGGGGTCGACAATGGCTGTTGCATGGCTTGGCCAGCATTATTCATCATTCCAGCCATTTGGCCGCCCAGGGCACCGCCGACCGCCATTCCAGTCATCAGACCCACCGGATTTAGGCCACCACCACCACCACCATCTCCACCGCCGCCGAGGTTCATCGCCGACATCTGACCGAGGTTATCCGCTGCGGTCATAAGAACGGCACCCTGAACATTGATTTGATGCGCAGCTAGGTGCTGCGTTTGGGTTTGTAGAGACTGGAACCGTTGGCTTTCGTCGCGTTGGATTCTCATCGATTCCGCGTAATGTTCCGCATCAACGGCGGTCTTAGACACCATCGTTTCCGTCAAAAGATCAGCGGTAACGCGGCGATGTTCGCGATACTGGTCTGTGTCTTTTTCAATTTCGATGGTTTCGAGGTCGAAGCGTTGTAGATAGACCCCGAAGTCTTCCTCGAACGCCCTCTTGATCCTGGGCTCTACCAAGTCATTAATCTCGAGCAGCTTCCGCTCTAGTTGCAACGTAGGTATACCAAAATCTGAAGGAATGTTACCTATTATGGCCTTAACATACTTCGAGACTGCATCCTTTATCGTCGCCTTAAATTGATTAAGGTCGAAATTTATCAGCCTATGCCTTTTTATGAAGCCCTTATAGTCCTTAATATTGAATAGTATGGATCCGCGCGCAGCGACGCGTAGTGGAAAATCGAGGAACCGGGGGTCGGCAACGTCGAAATAGGGAATGCCAAAAGGAATGCGAATGTTTCCTGCAAGATTAATGAAGTAAACTTCGGCCTGGAAAGGAGATTGTCCCGCATAGGCCATTCCAATTATGTTTGATATTACCGGTAAGTTGGCGGTTTTTAGAATTGAGTCAAAAGGGCCTTCGATATAATCCTGGAGTGGTCCGTCGGGTTGTTTGTAAACGAATACAGCAACTTCACCATCTTTTACCCGCAGGCTGCTACCCCAGCGGATGGAATTTTCCCGATTAGAAGGGGAGCCATTGGGACTCCATTTCCACATAAGGTATTCCGGTTCGTCGCAACGAATGACGTCAAGAAGTCCACCTTCAGTTTTCCGACCAAATAACGCCATCTCATGCCCCCTTAAACAGTCAACGACTGTCGCCCAAACAACCGATGTAATGTCTCAAAAATTCTCTTCGAAGCCAGAATTAATCTGCTTTTCAATTTTAGCCTCGCTCGCCGCTCGCTCGTTTGAGGCGGCTTTTTCCACAATTTGCGTAGAACCCGCATCGCTTAGCGCTATGAGTTCTGCGCGCTTCTTATCCCAGTCCGCAATCAACGCGCTCGTGGCTTCCTGTTTGCAGCTATCTGAATATTCCCAATGCAAATTGTCTGCATGGAGTTTTGCATCTGTGAATTTTTTCAACTCGATCTCACGTCGGATCTGGTCGGCAAGCATGGCAAGACGTGCCTTCTCCGTGATGCTTCCCTGCGCAAACCGTTCCTCGCACTGAGCAACCCTGACCTGCTCTTGGCGGATCCGCGCCTGCTTTTGATAGGCCGCAAAAGCAATCAAACCGACCGCGACTAATCCGATGGCAAAGGTGATCGCCATAACGGGGCTTCGTTTTGCGATAATTTTCAAACTGTCCGAAACGGAACCCTCAAGCGCCTGCTCAAATTCTTGCAAATCTGCAAGGGCGGC
>CALFYB010000002.1 GCA_937952995.1 uncultured Caulobacteraceae bacterium | reverse complement strand
GCGGAAGTCGGAATATTGCCAGATTTGCCGGAAGCGCAACCAATCGGTCGGCGCTGCGCTAAACGCGGCTTCGACGCCCTGATGCCGGGTTTTATCGGCGTTGAACGTTGCCGCGGGAATGTCCCGCCCTACCGTAAATTGCAGCATTTCGCGTTTTATGTTGGCGCGGTACAGGGCAACATCCCAGCTCGCCCATCCCATTTTTCCGCGTGTCCCGATTTCGGCTGTCCATGCTGTTTGTTCCTTTACAGGAACGAACGCCGCAATTTGTGCGAGTTCAACGAAGGTCGGAAATTCTGTGGATTTGCTATAATTCGCAAAAATTTGGACGTCTTCGGACGGTTCCCAAAGGACGCCAAATTTGGGCGAGAAAGCGTCGAACGACGCTGCACCCGTTGCGGCAGACGGAACGATTTGAACCTGCTTTCGGAAACCATCGGCATATATTCCGCCAGCGATGACCGTGAAGCTAGGAACCGGCGTGGCGCGTACTTCGCCATATATGTTCGATGTGCGCGCCGTCTGGTCGGCATCGAAGGTAAGCGCTCCACGCTTGCCGTTCGCATTGATAAAGCGCTTTGAGCCAATTGTTCCCCAGCGGGACTCTCCGCCGACAGTAACGCTCCAGTCGTCTCCCTCGCGATCATAACGGGCGAACACGCCGCGATCGGTCGATACCTGATCAATAACTTGGAAAATCGGGTGATATAATTCTTTGGCGTTCAAGAACGCGCCAACATCCAGACGACTGTTGCCCCATTCAAAACGGGTCCGGTTCTGGATACGAACCGAATTGATATCGCGCGCCTGATCCCCGACAAAATTGCCGCTGCGTGGCGCAGACAAGGCCGTTGCGCGGGTCAATGCACCGGGCAATTCCTGATTAAGTGTCGTCGCGCTTGCGTAAAATCGCGTCGACACGACATCCGAAATCCTAAGCCCAACATTACCGTTAAAACGCAATGAGTCCCGCGCGGCGTGTTGGCGATCCCCCTTGTGGCTATCGGCGCTGATCGCTGCCCAAGCATTGGCGTCGCCATCACCCACTCCAACTCCGTCACCAACGCCAACTCCGGGGCCGGGAAATAGTGGTGATTCTCGTGACGATCGCGGTGGCGATCCTGACTCCCACCCAATCACCGTTGTTCAGGATTCAGTGACGCCAGTCGCGCCCGTCGGTTTGGCTGAACCTACCCCGGCACCCGAACCAACGCCGACGCCATCCCCGGCTCCCGTCGCTCCGGCCCATGGGGAAAGCCAGTCGGAACCGGCTGCGACCGGTAACAATACTGGTGCTCAAACGACCTCCCATGGGGCCGATACCCCCAATGCGCCTGAGGTCGGTGGCGGCAAGCTAGACCACGTCGTTTCTGACGGATTGAGCCCGCAGACTTTGAGCGGTGAAAGCGGGCTTAGCGCCCATACCCAAATATTGGGCGCTGATCACATTGATGGCATAGCGGCCCCGAGCCATATGGGCGCAAGCGCACAAGGCGCGTTTGTGGTCCTCGATGGTGCGGTCGCCCATGCAAGCGCTGCAAGCGATGCCGGATCGGTTGGGATTGGCCTCGATCATTTGTCGCACGACGTCATCAATCCTGAGGCTCTGTTTGCTCAGGCAGGCCTGCTTAACGCGCCCGTGCCCCTTGAGGCGATTGACACCCAATGGGGTGGTTCAGCCGACCACGGCGCGGGGTGGACCAGCAGCACGTTGGAGGTCGATTTGACCTCTGCGCCAAGCGATCCAAGCACGCAGGGCGGTTGGACTGTCTATGTCGACCATCAACCCTATGTGCCGACCGCTCACGAGCAGCAGTTGGGAGCCATCCATCTGGACGGACCAGCCCATGTTAGCATTGTCCTCTTCGACGCCTCGGGCGCACCTCAATCTCTGTCGGCGGATCACGTCGATACGATCACTTGGGGTGCTGGAGGCCATATCGGCTAGGGCGAAGACTTACGCGATGGTTCTCGCTCGCTAATCCAAAGGCCACCAGCCGTGGGTCTAGCCACGCAGGGCAAGCTGCGTGCCCAACTGCCACCGCGCGCATCGACCCGATCGATTTCGCTTGGTGAATTTAGGGCCAACAGAATTCCGTCAACGACCAAGACCGGTTCCAAACACACAGCCACGCTAAGGACGATGGGGCTCCTTAGCGCTATTTGGTCGTAAATTTGGTGACGCCATCCCAGCCGGGGCCTGGAGGGTCTTGCTTGAGGAGTTCCATACGTTCCTCATAAAGGTCACAAAGTCCGCTTGGTGCACCAGACGCACGGCAATGGTCGACTAGCGTGCGTGCCCTGTCCCAGTCTTGGGCGAAATAGGCGTCCATCACGGCCTGCCACTGACCCAATTCGGCGACCTGATCAGATGTCAGGCTGGAAACCTTGCCCATCGGTTCATAGATCTGAACCGCCTCATCCTTGCCCTTGACCCGCACCCGGTCGAGAAGTCGGAAACTATAGTCGGGCAGGAGGGCCACTGTGCCCTCGCCAACAATGATCTCAACGCCGTAGTTCTTGGTCAGGCCTTCAAGCCGTGAACCCAAATTTACGGGGTCACCCATGACGGTATAGGCGCGGCGCAGTTTCGATCCCATGTCGCCGACACGCATCGGGCCGGTATTGATGCCGATGCCGATGTGGAACTCCGGCCAGCCCTTGGCGACAAATTCGCGGCTCAGTTGGGCGGCTTCGACCTGCATGGCGATGGCTGAATCCACGGCGTTGGCTGCGGCAAAGGCGTCGGGAACCGGTGCGCCCCAGAAGGCCATGATGGCGTCACCAATGAACTTGTCGAGCGTGCCCTTGCGGTCTGAAATGACCTTAGACATGCGCGTCAGATATTCGTTGATATAGGCGGCCAATTCCTTGGCGGTCAGCTTTTCGGAGATGGTCGTAAAGCCTCGAAGGTCCGAGAACATGACGGTCAGGTCCGCATCGCGGCTTTCCATGGAATAGTTGCCGGGGTCGCGGGCCATCTCCTTGACCAGGTCAGGCGGTACATACTGGCCGAACATATCGCCCAACTGTCGTTTGGCGCGGCCCTCGATCAGGAAGCCCCAGCCCAGATTGAACACCAGCATCGTCGCCAGCAGAACAATGGCAGAGGCGAGGGGGATGACGAACAGCGCATCCTTCCACATGATCATATTGAACCAGACGGCCGCCCCTGTGAGCGCCAGATAAAGGATAACACCCCCGGTCGCTCCCAAAAGGGGAAGCCGCAGAATGGCCACGACGCCCAAGACCAACAGTTGGATAATGTCGATACCTTGCGCATAGGCAGGCTGTTGGCGGATATTTTGGTCCATCGCGTTGGCGATCAGGTTGGCGTGAATTTCGACGCCGGGCATGATCTCGTCCGTCGGGGTCGCGCGAATGTCGCTCAGGCCAGGAGCCGATGTGCCGATCAGTACAATCCGACCCGCCAGCTTATCGACGGGAACTCGGCCAGCCAGCACATCCCCAAGCGATATGTAGGTGAAGCTGTGGCTTGGGCCTCGATAGCTGACAAGCGCGGCCAATTCCCGGTCTACGGGCAGGGTGAGCGGCCCCATCTTCAAGGCCTCGACACGCCTATAGCCGTCAGCCTCGCCGATCACGGGCGTAATCGGCTGGCCGCCAAACAGAGTGCGGATCATTGCCGTGCTGAGGCTTTCATAATAGCCGCCGCGATAGGGAATGAGCAGAGGGACGCGGCGGATGATCCCGTCCTCGTCTGTGACCGAGTTAATCTGGCCCGCAATGGTCGTGCCTTGAAGAAGGACCGGAAGATTGCCGGTATAACCATTCCAAGTGCTTGCAATGGTTTGATTTGTTGGCAGTTGCTTCTTGGTGAGGACCGGAGCGGGGAGGGCGTTTTTCGTCACGGCTCCCGGTTCATTGCTGAAATAATAACCCAGTACGATGGGCCGGTTCTGCATGTGGTCACTGAAAGCGCGGTCAGTATCGAGCTTGTCCCAAATGGGTCCGGCAGTCGCGGCGGCGCCCGTGTCAGTCAGGATGCTGCGGAGTTGTTCGGTTTCAGACTCGGCCCAGACAACGTCAAAGCCAAGCACCGCAACGCCATATTTATCGAACAGCGTGTCCACGATGGTGGCAATCCGTGTTCGGTTCCAAGGCCAGTGACCGAATTCAGCCAAGCTCTTTTCGTCGATGTCGAGGATGACAATCCGGTCGTCGACACCCTTGACCGTCGTTTGCCGAACCCGTTGGTCATAGAGCTGTTGCTCCAGCCGACCCAATCCCGGTATCGCCAAAAAGTTGGCCGAGTTGAGAACGAAGATCGCAAGCAATCCAGCCATAGCGACCAGCAACCGCCACTTACGCCGCCAAGTTCTCAAGGGGGATAGGAGGTCACCCATGAAGGCCAAGTCAAAGGCTGGAAGGTTGAGCTTCATTGGTGTCGTCCCATCAAAACGATCAGCCAACCCCGACTCGCGTAGCGGTTAAGTTGGAAGGCGTCATATTGATTGAATAGATTTGTAGGCTTAATTTCTATAAGAATTGGGTACTAACGATATCGAAAAGCAAATAGCGTTACTAACTTGATGTATAAATTTTGCGTCGATGCAGGTTTTAGGCGCATCCTTCGATATTTAGGATCTTGTATTTGCTGATTAATCCCATTTTTTAAGTAGTTCCATTCGGATGTTGTCGCCAAAATATTACCTCAGGGCGTTATCATTGAAAGACAACCATACCGAAATGATGCTAAAATATTCTGATAATTGAGCACATATATTCGAAACTGCGTAAGGATGCGGTGGCGTTGAATCATATTGCCCTGTAGTTTTAACGGCAGTGCGATCCGAATAACTGACTATCGGTGATCTTGGGCGAATAGGATTTTGCGGTCGATTGGGCCGTGCTCGAGGAGTTTTTGATGCTGTTACTGAGGGCCCCCGATCAGCACTCCATGCCGGTTGGCATGCTGATGGGATTGGTGAAGGTCCTGTGATGGCTAACGGCAAGAAAAAGACGCACGGGGCTGCAAGTCGTCTCTTCATCGGCGCTCTTGTGATCTGCCTGTCTCAGGGCATGACCAACAGGACGGCGTTCGCTGAAAATCAATCGATCCCAGAGCAGATTAAGCATCTGATTGAGCTAAAACGCTCGGCAGAGGGCTATGAGCTTGGCCTGCTCCATCCGGAGCTAATCGGCGACACACTGTTCGACTATTATTTTGGTATTTCAGCGGTTGATGCCGGACGCGCTTGGATGGGGGTTTTGGCTCTCGAGCGGTTCATGCTCAAGGACCCCTCAAACCTATTGGCGCGTCTCGAATTGGGCCGCGGCTATCTCGTGATCGGAGACTATGTCCGGGCCGAGCGCGAGTTTAACTATGTGCTCCGAAAAAACCCGCCCAAGTCTGTGGTGCGAACCATTGATCAGTTCATCGCTCAGATCCGATTAAAGCGCGACAAGGTCGAGCGAACCCACGGTGCCTTCGTTGAAGGGGGCGTTGGCTATAACAGCAACGTCAACAGCGGTGTCGGCGGCGCAGACGTAAAACTGCCTTTCTTTGGCGATGTGAAACTCAGTAATGATGCGCTGCAGAAGCCATCGCTGTTTGGTGAGACGACGGGTGGGGCCTATGTGAGCGTGCCTATCAAGGGGCATTTCCAGGCCTTGGCCAGCGTGATCGCCAACTACCGCAATCATGCCCAGGTCAAGGGCTACGATGTTGGAACGGTCGTCGGCAATCTTTCCATCGGGCAGATGAGCAAGGACCTGACGCTGACGGTCGGCCCGACCTATGGCGTGACCTATCTGGACGGTTTCAAGTTTCGCGAAACCCTTGGGGCGAACATCTCCTTTCGCAAAACCCTCTCACCTCAGACCAAGCTGATCAGCGATGTCAGTTTCCAACAGCTGACCTACAGCGGCGTGAACGAAAATCGGTCTGGAAACCTCTATTCAGCCAGTATCGGCGTGGATCGCAGCTTTAACTTCCCCATGAAGCCGGTTGTCTCCGTCCTTGGCTACTATGCGAAAGAAGCGAACGACCGTGGACGGGATGACTTCTCGCGCAAGGTCATGGGCAGCAATGTTAGCGTGGCCATTGTTCCGGCACCCTTCTGGGCTTTTTCCGTCGGCGGGGGCCTGTCGCGTTGGGAATATGACGCAGCCGACCCCCTGTTCCTGAGCCGACGCAATGACTGGTTCAAATCGGCTGAGGCCACGCTTCAGTATGAGTTGGAAAAGGGTCTGACCCTGCGCCTTGAGGCGCAGGCTTCTGAAGACGACGCCAATATGCCGCTTTACCAGTTCCGTCAGAACCAGGTTAAAGTCGTGCTTCGGAAGGAGTGGTAGAGATGCGCCAGCACATCCGCTCCCTGATCACGCTCTGCGCAATTTTGATTTGTGTCGGCTTATCGCCCCTTTCGGCAAGGGCACAGGCGGTCGCAAGTGCTGGGCGCATTGTGCTCGCAGCAGGCTCGGTTCAACTGGTCCGCGGCGGTGCAATTTCGCCTGCAAGAGGCGGCATGGAGTTGCGCGCCGGTGACGTGATCCGTACGGCTCCGGCTTCGAGCTCACAGCTCTGGTTCCAAGACGGGGGCATGGTTGCGGTTCGTGAAAAGTCCGAATTCCGCATTGAAAGCTACAGCTACAGCAAGGACGCCCGTCCCGCGTCGATGACCAACGTCACGACCCTGGTCAAGGGCGGCGCACGGGTGATGACCGGTGCAATCGCTAAGGCCAATCCTGACGCCATCAAGGTCAATACCCGCGTTGCGACGATCGGTATCCGAGGCACCGGTTTCGATCTCATCGATTGCATCGATCAATGTTTCCAAGACACGGGATCCGTCGCAAAGCCGGGGCTTTACGGCGCGGTCTATGAGGGAAAGGTTCTGATCACCAATCAGGCCGGAGAGAGTGATCTTTTGGTCTCTCAAGTATTCTATGTCGCCAGCGCCGCGTCGCCTGTTGTCCTTTTGCCGGTGCAGCCGAGTTTCTTGGCAGAACCGCCAGCCGAAGGCGGGATGGGCAAGTCTACAGAGGCCGTAGAGGCCCCCGATGCTCCCATCGAGGCTCCAAGTGGCCCGCCTCAGATTCAAAAAAGCGCTCAAGTCGAAACGGTTGCTATGGTCAGGCTTCCACCGCCACAGCAGGCCGATGTGCTGAGTGTGCCAAAGGTGATCTTCAACAATACCGATCAAGGTAACGGTACGCCGCTGGACAGCACGGTCTCGACCCTGTCGTTCCAGTCGGCGGAATATAATCCCGTTACCAAAGAGCGAAATGTCGAGAACTTCATTCGCGGGATGAAGGCGAGCTACGCCGACGGCAAGCTCGTGGCCGTGACCTATCCTCCGATCCCCAACTTTCTTGGCTATGTCATCAAGGGCTATACAGCCCACCAGATGGAGGGCGGCAGCGACCAGTCTGTTATTGCTTGGGGCCGTTGGGCGGATGGCACCTTGTTGATTGGCGGTTGGAGCGGAAATCCGACGCGGATCACCCCCCTGACATTAAACGCGAACCAAGGGTTCCATTGGTTGGTTGGTGACACCAGCAAGACCCTGCCGACGGGCGGTGTCTATGAGTTCAACCTGGTCGGTGCGACCGTGCCGACAGAGGCGAGGGCTGATGCTGCCGGTGGATGGGCGGTTACAGGGGGGAAGCTGACCGCAGACCTGTTGGCTGCTAAATTGTCAGGCACGTTGAACCTCTACCTCAATCGCGACCAGCTCTATGGGTTCTTCGATATGAAGTTCAAATCAACCGGTGCCCTTGTCGCGGGCAGCCAGATTGCGCTGGCGACATCGGTTGACCGTACTGGTGGCTCGATCAACATGTGCACGGCAACCTGCAATGGCCTCGGCTCGGCTATGTTCTATGGCAATAGCCCCGCCAAGCCCGCAAGCCATGTCGGCATGACCTACGACTTCAACACGGGCGACTATTTCGTCCAAGGTGTGGCAGTCTTCAACCGCTGATCGACTAAGCGCGCTGGGTCGGGATTATCCGCCGAGCAGAAAATGGGTTAGGCATCGAATAAATACGGCGTTCAGCTTGAACGGGACCCATGACTCAGCAGACCGTGGGGGCAGAACCGCTGGTCTGAAGTTAGGGAAATTCGATGCTCACCGAAGACGCGTTGCTGGCACGAGTTGATGCGCAGTTCCTAGGCTTTCCATCCCCAACAGCGCCGCGGATTCAAGCCGGTGGCCATCCGTGTCAGGGGATCTACTGGACGCCAAAGGGTAAGAAGCCCAAGGTCGCCTTCATAGCGACCCACTATAATGTCGATTTTTCAGAGCATTATATCGCGCCCTTTATGGCTAATCAGGGCTTCGGCTTTCTGGGCTGGAACACGCGGTATCGAGGCTTTGAAGATCAGTTCCTGCTCGAACATGCCGTGATCGATATCGGCGTCGGCGTGAAATGGTTGAAGGAACAGGCCGGCGTCGAGACGGTCGTTATTCTGGGCAATTCGGGCGGAGGCTCCTTGATGGGGGCCTATCAGGCCGAGGCCATCGCGCCGACCTTAGGCGACCTTTTGAAAGGTGCAGGCAAGGCCGCCTTGGCCGATCTGCCTCAGGCTGATCTCTATGTATCGCTCAATGCCCATCAGGGTCGCCCAGAGGTTTTGACCGACTGGATGGATGGCTCTGTGATTGACGAAAATGATCCTGTGGCCACCGATCCTTCTCTTGACCCGTTCAGCCCTGAAAATAAGCCGCCTTACAGCGCCGAATTCATCGCGCGATACAAAGCCGCTCAGATCGCCCGCAATCAGAAAATTACCGACTGGGCCAAGGTCGAGCTTAAACGGCTGAATGATGCGGGTATCCCTGATCGGATATTTCCGCTGTTTCGGATTTGGGGCGATTTGCGGATGATGGACCCCACGATCGATCCGTCCGACCGTTTGCCCCAATCCTGTTATCGCGGTCATCCAGCCATCGCTAACCGCACGCCCAGCATAGGACGGGCCAACACACTCAAGACGTGGCTGTCCATGTGGAGCCTTGAAACCTCGCGGTGCCGTGGGGGCGAGCAGTTGGCCAAGTTCCGCTTGCCTGCGCTGGTGGTCCAGGGTCTGGCCGATACCGGTGTCTTCCCGTCGGATGCGCACAAGATCTATAACAGCATCGGCTCCACCGATAAGACCTTGGCCATGATCCCCGGAGCGCACTATTTCGAAGACTCGTTGGCCAATCGTCATGCCGCCGCAGATCTGATCTGCGAGTGGGTTAGGGCGAGGTCCTGACCTGTCTCTAGCGCTGTAGGGCCCTCCCAGATGGATGATACAGCCGACCTATGCGAGGCTTTGGTCGACCTCGGCTTAATCAAAGCGGGCGAGCAGCCTCGGTTCAGTTTCATGACCGGCGGGGTCTCTTGCGACGTGGCCAAGGTCGAGACCGCCGATGGCCGGGTTTTTGTCATCAAAAAGGCGCTCTCACAGCTTCGCGTCGCCGCCGAATGGCTCGCCTCGGCTGAGCGGTCAGCCTTCGAGGTTCAGTGGCTAAAGCTGGTGAGCGCCCGCGTCAGCGCCAATCTGGTGCCCGAGGTGATCGCGGAGCTGCCTGAGCGCCACATCTTCGTCATGGCCTACCTGCCGGTCGAGACCCATTTGGTCTGGAAAGCGGAATTGCTGGAGGGCAGGGTTGATCCGGAATTTGCCGGGGCGCTCGGCCGTAGCTTGGTTCAAATTCACGCTGCAACGGCGGCCGTTCCGGCCCTTGCTGAGCAATTCGCCACGGATGATCTGTTCATGGCTCTGCGGATCGACCCGTTCCTACTTCACGTCGCCCGAAGCCAAGCCGATGTCGCGCCGACGCTTGAAGCCTTGGCCCTAGACCTCCAGTCACGCAAAATCGCGCTGGTTCATGGGGATGTCAGCCCGAAAAATATCCTAGTCGGACCCAAGGGGCCCGTGATCTTAGATGCCGAATGCGCGGTCTATGGAGACCCAGCCTTTGACCTCGCCTTTTGCCTTACCCATTTACTGATTAAATCAGTATTTTTAGAGGATAAGGGTGAGCTATTGATTGATAGCACGAGGTCTTTGGTGGGGGCCTATCTCTCAGGAGTGCGTTGGGAAGACCCACAGGATCTTTCTCGCCGCACCGCAAAACTCGTGTCGGCGCTATTGCTGGCCCGCCTAGACGGCAAATCACCCGCCGCCTACCTCACAGATGAGCGAGACAAGCAGTTGATTAGGCATCAGGCCAAGACTTTCTTGAAGGATCCCACGTTGGATCTGGCCCAACTGATCGACCGATGGACCTTTGAGGAGCGGACTGAATGAACAATCAGATTGAAAAGGTCATCGCCCGGCAGGTTTGGGATTCCCGAGGCCGTCCGACGGTCGAGGCTGAGATCACGCTGGTTGGCGGCGCGACAGGGCGCGCCATAGCCCCCGCCGGGGCCTCGCGAGGCGCGCATGAGGCGGTGGACTTGCGCGACGGCGGCACCGCATTCGGAGGATTTGGAGTCGGCGGCGCTCTTTTTGGTATCGAGGCAGAGATCGCACCGGCCCTAATCGGCCGCGATGCCACGGATCAGGCCGCCATTGATAAGGTGCTGATCGACCTTGATGGTACGGACAACAAGGGCCGGTTGGGAGCAAATGCCTCGGTTGCCGTGTCTATGGCCAATCTGCACGCGGCCGCCGCCTCCGCGCAAATGCCGCTATGGCAATGGTTGGCGCAGGGAAGGCCGGTGCGCATCCCCTTGCCCGAAATCCAAATCTTCGGCGGCGGTGCCCACGCGGGACGGCGAACCGATGTGCAAGACTTCATGGTCATGGCTCCGAAGGCAGGCTCCTTTCGCCGCGCTCTAGAGATCACCGCCGATGTCTATCGTGCTGCCGGGCAGTTGATGGAGGCAAGGGGCCCCATAACCGGCGTTGCCGATGAGGGCGGATGGTGGCCGAATTTCACCTCGAACGAAGACGCCCTCGACGTTTTGACACAGGCCATCGAGCGTGCGGGTTTTCGACCGGGAGACGAGGTCTTCATCTCACTCGACATCGCCGCCAACGAGTTTTGCGTCGATGGCGGTTACAGCATGGCCTTGGACCAAAGGGTTCTCAGCGCCGATGAGATGGTCGAGCGGATGGTCGCTTGGGCGGGCCGCTATCCGATCATCTCTATCGAAGACCCCGCGGGACAGGATGAGTTTGCGACCTTGGCCAAGATAAATCGTCAGATTGGCGATCAGGTTCAGATCATTGGCGACGATGTCTTGGTGACCAATGCGGCGCGGGTCGCCCGTGCCTCGGACGCGGCGGCCTGTAATGCGGTGCTCATCAAGGTCAATCAGGCCGGTACTGTGACGGAGGCGAAGGCTGCGCTCGATGCAGGCAAGGCCAGAGGCTGGGGCACCATCGTGTCCGCGCGGTCTGGCGAGACCGAAGATGTCACGATCTCTCACCTATCTGTGGGCTGGGATGCAGGCCAGTTGAAGGTCGGGTCCTTCACGCGCTCCGAACGGATGGCCAAGTGGAATGAGGTCCTGCGCATCGAGGAAAGCCTTGGCTCAGCCGCGGTCTATGCCGGCTGTGAGGCCTTCTTTGCACCGGTTGCGGCCAATCTGACCAAGGGATGACGATGAAGACCGTACTGCAATATCGGGCCAGTCCTGGCTTTTGCGATCAGATCACGGCCGCTTTTGCGCATATGGACCCGGTGACGGTCGTCGATGAGTTCGACGAACCGCGTTTCCATGAGGCCATGCTCACCGCCGAGGTGCTGCTCCATGTCCTCAAGCCCGTGACCGCCGAGGTGATCGCCAATGCGCCCCATCTCAAGCTGATCCAAAAGATCGGTGTCGGCACCAATACAATCGACCTTGTCGCTGCAAAAGCGCGCGGCATCGCCGTCTGCAACATGCCGGGCACCAATAGCCAAGCTGTTGCCGAGATGGCCCTGACCCTGATGCTGTCGTGCCTGCGCCGCACGGTCTATCTCGACCGCCTGACGCGCGCAGGTGACGGTTGGAGCCCCGACCTAGAGGCGCTCGACAGTGTCGGCGAGATCTGCGGGCGCACGGTCGGGCTTATCGGCTTTGGACAGTCGGCGCAGCGCCTAGCCCCGGTGCTCACAGCTCTCGGCGCGACAGTGATCTATACAGCCCAGTCCGCGCGGGCAGGCTCGCCTTACGGGTACCGGTCCTTGGAGGCGCTGCTGGATGAGGCCGACATTATCTCGCTTCATCTGCCCTTGACCGACCAGACCCGCAATCTCATCGACGCCAAGGCTTTGAGCCGCATGAAGCCGGGCGGGATCGTGATCAATACGTCGCGAGGCGAGATCATAGACGAGGCGGCGTTGGAGGCGGCCTTAAGATCGGGCCATCTTCGCGGGGCAGGGCTCGATGTGTTTGCCAAAGAGCCTGCGGGACCCGAAACCGCGCTCTTTGCCCTAGAGCGCGTTGTCGTCGCGCCCCATCTGGCCTGGCTGACCCCTGAGACCCTGTCACGAAGTCTCGGCGTGGCGACGGAGAACTGCCGACGGCTCGCGATCGGTGAAGATCTATTGAATCGGGTCGTTTAAGATGTCGGCATCCTCCAAAACGCCCATCGTCTTTGCGTGCGGCCAACTTTTAGATGAACGGTGCTGGGAACCGCAGCGGGCCGCATTCGCAAGCCAACGCAGCGTCTTTGTCTCAGATCACCGCAGCGACGATACGATTGAAGCCATGGCCAAGCGGCTGCTGGCCGCTGCACCAGATCAGTTCCTTTTGATGGGACATGCAATGGGCGGTTTCATCGCGCTGGAGGTCATGCGGCAGGCACCCGAGCGGGTTGCAGGCCTAGCCTTGCTGGCGACCTTGGCCAATGCCGATGGTCCAGCCCAAACCGAGCGGCGCATGGGCTATATCAAACTGGTAGAGGAGGGGCGTTTCGAGCAGGTTGCCGAAGAGCGCATCCCCATGCTTCTCGCCCCCTCACGCCGCAGTGATCCGGGGCTAACAGATCAGATCCGAGTGATGGCGCAGGATACGGGGTCGGAGATTTTTCTGCGCCAACAGCGGGCCATTATGAGCCGGATCGACAGCCGTCCATCGTTGGGCGCCATCACTGTGCCGACCTTGATCCTTTGGGGCGACGAGGACGGCATAACCAATAGGGCGCAGCAACAGGACCTGCTGGATGGCATTTCAGGTTCGCGGCTGGAGGTCTTGCACGGCTGCGGACATCTCTCGACCCTCGAGGCCCCGGGCCAGGTCAATGCCCTCCTCTCCGCATGGACAGACGCGCTCTAAAGCTGCCGCTCAGCGCGGTTGCGATGAAGCAGAGATTTTTCAAACGCTCGCGGATTATGAGTCCATCAGTTTGGGGATAGATGCCGACGATTGCGGTTGGAAAAACACTAAGTTTGGCAATTCGGCAGTTCCTTTTAAGCAACCTCTGAACTTTAATTAGTGCTCTAATCAATAATAATCCATAGCCGCTCTTTTTTTCAGTCGAGCTTACACTACCTAT
>CALFYB010000001.1 GCA_937952995.1 uncultured Caulobacteraceae bacterium | reverse complement strand
TGATCCGTCCTCGGCCATTCAGTTGCCGTGGAAAAAGGATGTGGCATGGGTAGCCGCGCGTGCGACGATGGAAGGCAAGTTGGTCGACCAAGCGCCGCGCAACGTGCTGGAACGTCTGGTGGGCGAAGCCGCCAAAGACGGTCTGCGGATCAAAACGGGGGTGGAGCCGGAGTTCTTCCTGCTCAACCCCGAAGGCACGCAGATCTCCGACCCCTATGACACGGCCGAAAAGCCCTGCTACGACCAGCAAGCCGTGATGCGCCGTTATGATGTGATCGCCGAAGCCTGCGATTACATGCTGGAACTGGGCTGGGAAGCCTATCAAAACGACCATGAAGACGCGATTGGCCAGTTCGAGATGAACTGGAAATACGACGACGCGATGCAAACCGCTGACAAGCACAGCTTCTTCAAGTTCATGATGAAGTCTGTGGCTGAAAAGCACGGCTACCGCGCCACCTTTATGCCCAAGCCGTTCAAAGGGCTGACAGGCTCTGGCTGCCACGCCCATATCTCGGTGTGGAGCTTGGATGGCAAGTCGAACGTCTTCTCGGACCCGTCCAAAGAACTGTCGCTGTCTGACCGTGGCCGCACGTTCCTTGGCGGTATCATGAAGCACGCCTCGGCACTGGCTGCGATCTGCAACCCGACCGTGAACAGCTACAAGCGCATCAATGCGCCGCGCACCTCGTCGGGTGCTACTTGGGCCCCAAACACGGTGACTTGGACAGGCAACAACCGCACCCATATGGTGCGCGTCCCCGGTCCGGGCCGGTTCGAACTGCGCCTGCCAGATGGCGCGGCGAACCCCTACCTGATGCAGGCCGTGATCCTTGCCGCCGGTCTGG
Organism: uncultured Caulobacteraceae bacterium; assembly: GCA_937952995.1. GTDB lineage: Bacteria > Pseudomonadota > Alphaproteobacteria > Caulobacterales > Caulobacteraceae > CAISGS01. The sequence continues at coordinate 12,550 of CALFYB010000001.1, read as the reverse complement.
ACGGTGTGCGCACGCAGGCGGATCCGGGCAAGCGTTGGGACATCGACATGTATACCCAAGGCCACACTGTCAAAGGCGCACCGAAGCTGCCCTTGAACATGCTTGATGCGCTGCGCGAATACGACAAGGACAAGACGCTGAAGGCGATGATGGGCGAAGAATTCTCGAACGCGTTCATCAAGCTGAAAACGCGCGAGTGGAACAGCTACGCCTCGCACTTCTCGGCATGGGAAAACGAAAACACGCTGGACATCTGATCCCGCCAAACCTGCCGGAAAGGGCGCTGCAGAAATGCGGCGCCCTTTTCCCATGACCACCGCCCAAAAATTTTTCGACGAAAAATTTTGGCCCGAAGAATTTTCGAACGAAAATTCTTATTCCTCCTCCGCATCCAGGAGTTCCATGTTCAGGCCCAAACCGCGGACCTCTTTGACAAGCACGTTGAACGATTCCGGCACGCCGGCTTCGAAGTTGTCCTCGCCCTTGACGATCGATTCGTAGACCTTGGTCCGGCCTGCCACGTCGTCCGACTTCACCGTCAGCATTTCCTGCAGGGTGTAGGCGGCGCCGTAAGCTTCCAGTGCCCAGACCTCCATCTCGCCCAGACGCTGGCCACCGAACTGCGCCTTACCACCCAGCGGCTGCTGCGTGACGAGTGAATACGGGCCGATCGAGCGCGCATGGATCTTGTCGTCGACAAGGTGATGCAGCTTCAGCATGTAAATATAGCCAACGGTCACCTTGCGGTCGAACGTATCGCCCGTGCGGCCGTCATAGAGCGTGTAGTCGACATAATCGCCGGGCAAAAACCGATGGTCGCCCAGCTTGAAGATTGGCTCATCATCTGAGGTTCGGCTTGCATCATAATCAAAATACCAGACTGACGCATGGCGTCTTAGTCGTCCCTCGACGGCGTCCATGCCGGGTCCAAACCGCCGAACGGTGCAGGCCGCCTTCGCAGCCGCATAGACATCAGCATCGATCTTTCCCTCGGGGGTTAGCGGGGCCAATAGAACATAGCCCCGCTCTGGATCCCCCTCGACAAAGGCAGTCGAGGGGTTTCGGGCCAGTCGAAGGGTAATTCTATTCATCGGCATGGCCCTCGAGCTCCTCGCTGCATTAGTGCGATAAAAATATCGACGGCCCGTCTGAATGCAGGAAGCTTCGGGTTGCGCCGCCGAAGACGAACTCTTGCAGACGAGGATGGCCAAAGGCACCGGCAATCATCAATTCAGCACCAATAGATTTGGCCGTCGACAACAAGAGCGGGGCAACCTCGCCATTGGCTTTTAAGGGCATGACCTCAGATTTGACGCCTCGCGCCGCCAGAAATGCCTGTAACCGCGCAGGATCATACGGCCTTGGCGAGGCCGTCGGGGCGGCGAGGATCACGACTTTAGAAGCCTTCTCAAGCAAGGGCAGAGCCGTTCGAACAGCGCGGCTTGATTCCTTACCGCCATCCCAGGCAATTGCGGCCACACCGGTCCCCGTAAGGCCCGGCCGCGCAACGAGAACCGGGCGTTGCTCATCAACGACGACCTGTTGGAAACTCTCGGCAAGGGCCCCTCGCCCGCGCGCGGCGTGATCATCGAAGACCACCAGGTCAGAGAGCCGGCTCTCACTGGACAGGCCCAGCCAAACCGGCGAGGCAATGGTCACAACGGCCTTGCGGCTATAATCCGTGGCATCGACTGCGGCCCGCGCCTTGCGCTCACCCTCTTGAATGGCCTCCTGAAGGCTCTCCACCGCGCTGACCTGCACACCGCCCATGAACCCCTCGCCCATCCAAGGCATCAGGTCAGCAATGTCAGAGGGAGTGTAGACCCCCGCCAATTCGGCATCGAATAGCTTCGCGATAACTGCAGCTGATTTTAGAACGGCTGCATCGCCGGGGTTGCCGCTTAGCGGCACCATAATTCTTGCCCAGTTCATTTTTATCTCCCGTTCGCGTTGAAAGGATTGATCGGACAACGAACCCACGCCACACCATGGCATAGATCACAGATAGGAACGCTTTTTTGGCCAAAGCAGTGCGACATACCCGCACGCGGGACGATCATCCCCGCGCGTGGCAACGGATGTTGTCGGGGCGGCGATTGGATTTGCTTGATCCATCGCCGATGGACATCGAGATTGAGGATATTGCTCACGGGCTGGCGCGGGTGGCGCGGTGGAACGGCCAAACCTCTGGTGAACATGGCTTTTCCGTCGCTCAGCACTCTTTGGTGGTTGAAGAAATAGCCACCCATCTTCAACCCGATCTCGATCCGAGATGGCGATTAGCCGCCCTGCTTCACGATGCCAGCGAATATGTGATTGGCGATATGATATCCCCGTTCAAGGCCGCACTTGGGCTGAATTACCGCACCTTTGAACATCGGCTCGAGGCTGCAATTCACATCCGGTTTGGCCTTCCGGTTCAAATTCCTGACGAGATTAAGGCCCTCATCAAGACGTCGGACCGGGCCTGCGCCCATTTCGAAGCGGTTCAATTGGCTGGCTTCACACAAACCGAAGGGGTGTCGCTGTTTGGATCGACGCCTGAAGGCTACCACCTCGACATTGATCCCATGCCCACAGGCTTGGCTCAGGAACGCTTCCTCGCCCGGTTTCATGTTCTGTCGGTTGCTGCTGGATTTGTGACGGGGCCTTCTGCGTTTGATACCGAATAGGTCGCCCTAGCCAATCTGCCCTGTCAGGGTTAGGGAAGTTCTATGAGCACCTTGATTGTCATTGGACTGTCCGCCGTCGTCGTCGCTATCCGCGACGGTGAGGCTGTCGTCTTGACCGTTCGACCTCATGACCCCCTCACCGGCCAAGCCTCGACCCTAGCGGGCCTCCCCTTTGGCCCGTTCGATCCCGATGGCCACCGTACCTTTGAACTTGCCCTTCGCGCGTTCGTGACCGAGCAGACCCGCTTTGACCTCGGCTATGTCGAGCAGCTTTATACCTTCGGCGACAAGGGGCGTGACGCTCCGCTTGCGGATGTTGGCGCAGGCGCAGCGCGGGTGATCTCGGTGGGGTATCTCGCCTTGACCCCGGTTCCGGTTGAAACAGCAGCGCCCGATACCGCCTGGTCGTCATGGTCGCGTTTCTTTCCTTGGGAAGATTGGCGGCAGGGACGTCCGGCCTTGATTGACGAGGCCATTGCACCGGCCCTGCGCCATTGGGCGGCGGCAGGGCGCGGAGAAGACGGCGAGCGTCGGCTCGATCGGGCCCGTATATTGTTTGCCCTCGAGGGCGCGCTCTGGAATGAGGAGCGGGTTCTCGAGCGGTATGAACTTCTCTATGAGGCCGGATTAGCACCCGAGGCGGCACGTGACCGGGACCGGGTCTGGGGACTTCCCGCGCCGGAACCACAAGCCCTTTCCCCCGCCTTTGGCGAGCCGATGATCTCTGATCACCGCCGGATCCTCGCAACGGGGCTGGGGCGCTTACGCGGTAAATTGAAGTACCGCCCTGTTGTCTTCGAACTGACGCCGCCGACCTTCACCCTGTCCGAACTGCAAAGGACGGTCGAGGCTGTAGCCGGGGTCAAGCTCCATAAGCAGAATTTCCGCCGGGTTTTGGATCGTACGGGCCTCGTCGAAGGACTGGGCCAGTATGATTTGGAGACCGGAGGTCGGCCCGCTGAACGGTTCCGATTCCGCCGCGAACAACTGCAAAATCGCTCAACCTTGGGGCTATCTTTGCCGCTGATCCGCGATGGAGCGTAGGCTGCAGGACGGTTGTTTTCAAATGTGACGCAGAAGCCACGGTTTCTTGACCAAACCGTCACAAAACAGCGCGCAAACCATCACACAACTCGACTACAAGTCTCGAATTCCAACCGTGGCTAATGCGGTGGTAAACGGGGATAGATCAATGCAATTACGCCTACTCTTGAGCGCTTCGGCACTCGCACTGTGCTGCGCGGCTCCCGCACTCGCAGCCGAAGCCGCTGCAACCGCGGCCAATGATGCTGCTATCGAAGAAATCGTTGTCTATGGCCGTGGCGAAACCCGCCAGGTCCAGACCGTTCAAGCGGTCGATATCTTGGCAGCGACCCCGGGCACCAGCCCGCTGAAGGTCCTGTCACAACTGCCAAGCGTGAACTTCCAATCCGCTGACGCCTACGGCACCTACGAGTGGGCCGTCCGCATCTCGGTTCGCGGCTTCAAGCAAAACCAACTCGGCTTCACCCTCGATGGCGTGCCATTGGGCGACATGTCCTACGGCAACCACAACGGCCTGCACATCAGCCGCGCCGTGATCTCCGAGAACATCGGCAGCGCTGAGCTGGCACAAGGTGCCGGTAGCCTGCAGACCGCATCGAGCTCCAACCTCGGCGGCACGCTGAAGTTCACGACGGTTGACCCGTCGCATAAGTTTGGCGTCCTGACCGCTCTGACGACCGGCAGCGACAGCACGTTCCACGGCTTTGTGCGCGTTGAGTCCGGCGACCTGCCCACCGGCGGCCGCGGCTATATCAGCTATGCCAACCAGACCGCTGAAAAGTGGAAGGGCTATGGCGGTGAGCAAAACCAGTATCAGGTCAATGCCAAGTTCGTTCAGCCCATCGGTCCGGTGACCACGACCACCTTCTTCAACATGTCTGATCGTGCAGAAAACGACTATCAAGACGTGTCGCTGAACATGATCAAGCGTCTTGGCTACAATATCGACAACATCAAGAACAACTGGGCCCTGGCCAAGCAGATCGCGACGGCCTACCAGACCGGCAAGCCTTTGCCAGCGCCCTATACGAGCGTTGATGATGTCTATTTCGACGCTTCGGGTCTGCGTAAGGACTCCATCGGTGGCATCACCGCCGATTGGGACATCACTAAGAACCTGTCGGCAACGGCAACGGCCTATCGTCATACCAACAAGGGCATGGGCACCTGGTTTACGCCTTACGTCCCAAGCCCAGGTGGCGCTTCGGTTTCCGAGCGGACCTCGGAATACAATATCGACCGCCAAGGCATTGTGGCGTCTCTGACCTACGTCGCTGGTGACCACACCATCGAAGGCGGTATCTGGACGGAAGATAATGACTTCCATCACGCTCGTCGTTACTACGGCAACAGCGTCGACAAGCCACGTGACAGCCTGAAGTTCCAAACTGGGCCGTTCTATACCCAGTGGGAATATCGCTTCAACACCAAGACCAACAACCTGCACCTGCAGGACACGTGGCGGGTGAACGACGCCTTGAAGGTCAACTTCGGCTTCAAGACCGTCAAGGTCGAAAATAAGGCCGTCCGTCTGGCCGGTACGAACGCCGTCGGCTCGATCAAGGTTGATGAGAACTTCCTGCCACAGGTTGGTTTCAACTATGACCTCGGTGCCATGGGCGAAGTCTTCGGCTCCTACGCCGAAAATGCGCGCGCCTTTGTCGCTTCGGGCAGCGAAGGTCCCTTCTCGACCAGCCAAGCCGGTTTTGAAGCGATCAAGACAAAGCTCGACCCTGAAACCTCCAAGACCATCGAAGGCGGCTATCGCTATCGGAACGAAACGTTCCAAGGCGTCGCAGCCATCTATCACGTCAAGTTCGACAACCGTATCTTGGGCACACAGACCGGCGCAGCCATCGTCGGCAACCCCGTCGTTCTGACCAATGTCGGTGGCGTGACCTCGGACGGTTTGGAATTGGCAGGCACCTACAACCTGACCAACGATTGGAAGCTCTCGGGCTCCTACTCGTACAACAAGTCGACCTATGACAGCGACGTCCGCAATGGCGCCGGTGTCGTGACGGCCAAGATCTCTGGCAAGACCATCGTCGATTCGCCAGAGAACATGCTCAAGGCGACCTTGGCCTATGATGATGGGGCTCTGTTCGGCAATCTGAACGGCTCCTACACCGACAAGCGCCTCTATACCTACACCGGCGACGCGTCCGTCCCATCGGTCACGGCGTTCGACCTGACCGTAGGCTACCGCTTCAAGTCGGAAAACACCCTGCTGAACGGCCTAGAAGTTCAGGGCAATGTCACCAACCTTCTGGATAAGAAATATATCTCGACGGTCGGTTCGGCAGGCTTTGGCAACACCGACCCAACGGGCGACGCTCAGACCCTTATGGTCGCTGCGCCACGCCAGATGTTCGTGACGGTGCGTAAGCAGTTCTAAACCTTAGGCCTCAAGCCTGAGACGCGGCGGCGGGATCGGTTTTCACCGGTTCCGCCGTTTGCATTTGTGCCCACTGCGCCTTCAGCATGATCGAGGTTTGACGCGACCCATCAGGGCTCCAGCCCGGCGCGCCAAACAGATAGCCGAACGCCTCGCGCAACGACCGGGCTGTCAAAAGGTCGGAAAAAATCCCCACCCATTCGTGAAAAGCCACGCGTAGGATATTGAAATCGCCGAGGTTCTTGACGACGCCGTATCGACAGGGCTCCTCATCCAGTTCCGGCACAAAGGTTCCAAACATCCGGTCCCAGATGATCAAGATGCCGGCATAGTTGCTGTCGAGATAGCGCGGATTGCGCGCATGATGGACGCGGTGATGGGACGGCGTGTTGAACAGGGCTTCAACCCAAACCGGCATGCGGCGCACCGCCTCGGTATGGATCCAGAACTGATAGACGAGGCTAATCCCCTTCTGAATCGCGATCATGGCCGGTGGAAAGCCGAGCAGCGATAGAGGTAGCCACAGGGCCCAGGTGCCCGCCGTTCCACCGGTCCAGGTCTGCCGCAGGGCCGTCGCTAGATTATAGTGCTGCGAGGTGTGGTGATTGACATGCGCCGCCCACCAGAACCGACGTTCATGGCTCAAACGATGGAACCAATAGTAGGTCAGGTCTTCTAGCAGGAAGATCGCCAGCCAAGCCCATGCCGCAGACATCGGGATATCGAACAGGTGATATTGATAGACCCAAGCAGACGCAGCAAAGACCAAGCCCCCGGTCAGAAGCCCGGCAATACCGCTGCCAAAGCCCATCAGCAGCGACGTCGCCGTATCCTTGGCCTCATAGACGGCTTTGAGCTTGCCGAAGCGGGCTAAAAGAATCTCCAGCACGATGGCCAGAATGAAAAACGGGACGGCGAGCGTGACCGGGTCGATAGCCGGTGCAGTGGGGGCAGCCATTAGATCGTCTCTCCCATTGCGGCCTTGGCCCAGTTTGGCGCGAGGGCCAATGACGCCTTTGGTGCCGCAAAATCATCGAATTTAAACCGAAACCGACCCTTGACCGCTTCGGCTTGCAGCGCTTGAGACCAGGCCATGCTGCGTGACACATAGCTATCGCCCAGACGAAACAGAAGCAGCGCCAAGTCACCAGACCGGGCAACCGCCCCTGCTCCATCTAAGGCAAGCCAGATCTGATCCAAGGGCGTCTGGGGAAAGTCTTCGGCCAATCGGCGCTTGACCTCAGCCTCATCCAAAGGCGGCGTGGCGCGCGGTATCTTGACCCAAGCCACCAGCCCCATGATCCCGACGACAATGGCCAAGGTCACGAGCTGGGTGATGATATATTTCAAAGTCACGCTGGCCATCCCACAGTTTTACAGACCCTCAACTGCACCGTGGCCCGCGTCAAGCGTGACCGCGAGCAACCCACTGGTGACGGCATCCTTCGCCATGCTATCTAAGGGACAGAATCTCATAGTGCCGACGCGCGCTTTGGCCCTGCTTCACCCTCTTGCAGCAGCGGCAGCGCCTCGAAAAGGATTGCTGTTCCGTGCAAAAAGCCGTCATCGCCGCTACCGGCCTGTTCACCCCTCCCTATTCGATCTCGAACACGGAACTGGTGGACGCCTTCAACACCTATGTCGCCAATTTCAATGCCGAGCATGCCGCCGATATCGAGGCCGGTACGGTCGAGGCGCTCCAGCCCTCCTCGCCCGAATTTGTGCAAAAGGCCTCCGGCATCCAGTCGCGCTTTGTCATGAACAAGGACGGGATCATTGATCCGGCCATCATGCGCCCGCAACTGCCCGAGCGGTCCAACGATGAACTTTCGATCCTCGCTGAAATGGCCGTCGCGGCCGCCCGTCAGGCCATCGAGGCGTGGGGCAAGCCCGTCAGCGAGATCGGAGCCGTGCTCTGCGCCTGTTCCAACATGCAGCGCGCCTATCCGGCCATGGCCGTCGAGATCCAGAACGCGCTGGGCATCGAAGGCTTCGGCTTTGACATGAATGTGGCCTGTTCGTCGGCCACCTTTGGCATCAAGACCGCCGCGGACTTCATCGCCTCTGGCTCGGCCAAGGCGGTACTGATGGTCAATCCAGAGGTCTGTTCGGGGCACCTGAACTTCAAGGACCGCGACAGCCACTTCATCTTTGGCGACGTCGCCACCGCCGTGATCGTCGAGGCCGCTGATCAGGCCGGACCGGGCGGCTGGGACATTCTAGGCACGCGCCTCAAGACCGTGTTCTCTAACAATATCCGCAACAATTACGGCTTCCTGAACAATGCCGCGCCGGAGGGCATCGGCAAGCCCGACAAGCTATTCATCCAGCAGGGCCGCAAGGTGTTCAAGGACGTGGTGCCGATGGTCGCGGACATGATCATCGACCATGCTGGAGAACTGGGCCTAGAGCGCTCAGAGCTCAAGCGCATGTGGCTGCATCAGGCCAATATCAATATGAACGATATGATCGGCCGCAAGGTGCTGGGCCGTGACCCATCGCCGGAAGAGAACATCATCGTTCTGGACACCTATGCCAACACCTCGTCGGCCGGATCGATCATCGCTTTCCACCTGCACAATCATGGCTTTGAGGCGGGCGAGACGGGGCTGATCTGCAGCTTTGGCGCGGGCTATTCGGCGGGCACCGTATTTGTGCGCAAGCGGGCCTAGGCCTGCAGGCCCAGACCCTTGCGGACCTGCGGCCAAGCCACATTGACGGCCAGACCCAGCATGACCAATCCTGCGGCGGTCAGCTTCCAGACAGGCATAGCCTCGCCCAGCATCAGGTTGGCTGTGATCATGCCAAAGACCGGCACCAGCAGCGCCATGGGCGTAATGGACGCCGCCGGGTGGCGCGCCAGCAGCCAGCCCCAGACGCTGTAGCCAAAGAGGCTGTTGCCCAAAGACTGCCAAGCCACCGCTGCCCAGGTCGCGGCGTCAGCAACCCGGACGGCATGAACCATGGCTGGCCAGCCTTCGAGCGTCAGCGACAGGATCACCAGAGGCGGGATGGAAAACAGGCTGGCCCAGCAGACATAGGCCAGCATATCCGCGCCCGGATCGCGTCTGGCCGTGATGTTGCCGCCCGCCCAACTCATCGAAGCGATAAAGGTCAGCACCAGACCCAGCGGCGTGACCGTGGCGGCATCGGCATGGGCAATGATCACCCCGATCCCAGCGGCGGCGATCAACAAGGCTATGACCTGAAAAGCTTTTACGCGCTCGCCGCTCAACGCCATCGAAAGGCCGATCGTGAAAAAGACTTGGGTCTGCATCAGCAATGACGCCAGCCCCGGCGCGATCTGGCCGTTCATCGCGATATAGAGAATACCAAACTGACCCAGCCCAATCAGGATGCCGTAGGTCGCCAGCCGCGACCAAGCGACATTGGGACGCTTGAAAAAGAACACCGCTGGAAAGGCGACGAAGAAGAACCGTAGGCTCGCGAACAGCAAGGGCGGCAGATGGGCCAAGGCCACCTTAATCACCGCAAAATTACTGCCCCAAACCGCCACGACCGCCAGTGCCAAGGCCAGATGGGTCCAAGGGATGGTGGGCGCGGCCTTGTGCGTGTCTGTGGTCATCGGGCGATCCCTATCCAATACAAAGTCCGTGTTCGCGGGGAACGCGGTAGGGAGGGCGGTGGATGTATCCCCCTCACCCAACCCTCTCCCCCAAGGGGGCGAGGGCTTATCCGTTCTTGCTTAACCCTCTCCCTGTGGGAGAGGGCCTAAGTGAGGGCCTTGTATGTTTTCTTCTAAACCAAAGGCCCCCTTCGTCGCTTCGCGCCACTTCCCCCAGAGGGGGAAGACCTAGAACAAGCAAATCTTCCCCCTCTGGGGGAAGTACCGGCGAAGCCGGGGATGGGGGTCGCCCCCGCCCCTACCGGCTCAGCGCTGCCTGCGCCGCCGCAAGACGGGCGATCGGCACGCGGTACGGAGAACAGGACACATAGTCCAAACCAACGCTCTCACAGAAGGCAATCGATGCCGGATCCCCGCCATGCTCGCCGCAGATGCCGAGTTTGACGTCAGGACGCACAGCCCTGCCCCGCTCAGCGGCAATGCGGATCAGATCGCCGACGCCCTCTTGGTCGATGGTCACGAACGGATCGCGCTCGAAGATGCCCTTGGCCAGATAGGCCTCCAAGAACCGGCTACAGTCGTCGCGGCTGATGCCGAAGGTGGTCTGGGTCAGGTCGTTGGTGCCAAACGAGAAGAACTCGGCATTTTCAGCCAAATCACCGGCTCGGATCGCCGCGCGTGGCAGCTCGATCATGGTGCCGACCATGTACTGGATCGTTACACCGCGCTCTTCCATGACGGCCTTGGCGGTACGGTCCGTCAGTATACGGAGGAAGTTCATTTCCTCGCCCTTGGCGACCAAGGGGTGCATGATTTCAGGCACGGGCGCATCGCCGGTCATGGCCACGTCGCAGGCCGCCTCGATGATGGCGCGGACCTGCATCTCGTAGATTTCAGGATAGGAAATGCCAAGGCGGCAACCGCGATGGCCGAGCATCGGGTTGGTTTCGTGCAGCTCCTTGGCCCGCCGCAAGAGTTTTTGCGCGTCCAGACCGGTCGATTCCGCCACCGCCCGCACATCCTCTTCGGTATGGGGCAAGAACTCATGCAGCGGCGGATCGAGCAGGCGGATGGTGACCGGAAGGCCCGCCATAATCGTGAAAAGTTGAGTGAAATCATTACGCTGCATCGGCAAGATCTTAGCCAGGGCTAAGCGGCGTCCGGCCTCATCATCGGCCAAGATCATCTCTCGCACAGCGGCAATGCGGTCAGCGTCAAAGAACATGTGCTCGGTACGGCAAAGGCCAATTCCCTCGGCCCCGAACTGGCGGGCGGTCTTGGCGTCGAGCAAAGTCTCGGCATTGGCCCGCACCTTCAGACGGCGCACCGCGTCGGCCCAGGTCATCAAGGTGGCGAAGTCACCGGTCAACTCGGGTTCGACCATCTTGACCGCCCCGGCCAGAACCTCGCCGCGAGAGCCATCGATGGTGATGATGTCACCGGCCTTGAAGGTCCGGCCCCGGCAGCGGAACTCATAGCTAGCTCGCTAACCAGGCTGCACTCGGCACATAGCGTCAAACCATACGAAGCATTTTCAACATTGCAACCCGAGACTATTCGCCCGTCGCTGGTTAAGGCAGCAGCACCAACCGGAAACTTTGAATAAGGTACATAAGCTTTTTTCATCGCAGCGTTGGCTGCATCGCGAAGCTCGCTCCAATTAATTTCTGACATGCTCGCCTAACTCTTGATATACGGTTTTCCAGTCGCAGCCGGGCCGGATACCTTGCCGACCAGACCAGCAACGGCAACCACGGTGAGCGCGTAAGGCAGCATCAGCAGGAACTGGCTTGGCACATCGGAGCCAATAATGCTGAGCACCGATTGCAAGTTCTGCGCGAAGCCAAACATCAAAGCCGCAAGGGTTGCCAACAGCGGATTCCAACGACCAAAGATAAGTGCTGCTAGAGCGATGTAACCGGCGCCCGACGTCATCTCTTTACTGAATGATCCAACAGCTCCGAGGGTAAAGAACGCGCCACCAAGGCCAGCCAGCGCTCCACCCAGCATGACGCTGATGTAGCGGGTGCGGAAGACCTTGATGCCTACGGTGTCGGCTGCCTTTGGGTACTCGCCTACTGCGCGAAGGCGCAACCCCCAACGAGTCTTGAACAGTGCGATGTAAACCACGGCCACTGCCACATACATGAGGTAAACAATCAGCGTTTGTGAAAACAACAGTGGGCCAATGATCGGGATCTGCGAAAGCAATGGAATATCCAACTGAGTGAATCGCTCTGGCTGATTTAGTGCAATCAGGTCTCGCGCCATCACGGTTGAGTAGAAGAAGCTAGTCAAACCAATCACCAAAACGTTGACCACAACACCAACGATGATTTGATCCACCACGTACTTGATGCTGAAGATTGCCAACACACCAGCAACCGCAGCGCCACTAATTGCTGCTGATAGCAGACCCAGCGTCAGGCTGTGCGTGATTGAAGTTACTAATGCAGATGCAAATGCGCCGGCAAGCAACTGGCCCTCGATGGCAATGTTCACCACGCCAACGCGCTCAGAAAGAACACCGGCAAGTGCACCAAAGATCAGCGGAACCGCTAGCGCCAATGAGCCCTGCAGCGTGGTAGTTACCGGGAACATCTGGCCAACAAACATCACGATCAAGATTTGTTGCACCAAGAAAAACGCAAATACGCCGGTCAACCAGAGTGGAGTCTTTTTACGTTGCAGCGCAAACCACCAGGAGAATCCGGTTGCAACAGCGGCCAGCACAAAGACTACCCAGCCAGCGCCAGCCACCGGAATGGCAAAGTCAGGAATTGCAAATAGTTCACGACCGGCATTGAAACTAAAGAGAGTTGTGCCCGCTGGCGCAGTGATAGCTAGCCA